>NZ_JBHXNP010000006.1:0-168092 GCF_042719495.1 Streptomyces sp. NPDC058525 | reverse complement strand
CCTTCACCGCGGCGGCCGCCACCGACGGCCTGCTGATACGCCCCGACCTGCTGACCGGCATCCAGATCGACCACGAGGCCGGGACCGTCACGGTCGCCGCCGGCACCCCGGCCCGCCGACCCCGCCGCGACGGGCCACGGGTACGAGCCACTACCGTCGCAGGTCCACGGCGGTGTCCTTCCGGCACGCCCCGAGCAGGAAGAACCCGTCATGACCCAGCAGATCCTCGAACGTCTCGCCGCCCACGAGCAGCGGTTCAACACGCTCTTCGAGGAATACTTCGACACGGTGGGCGCCGGGCTCGACGCACCGCCGTTCAGCCGTTTCACCCCGGAGTGCCTGCGGCTGCTGCGGGAGCTGTCCCTGCGGGGCGGGAAGCGGATACGGGTCGTGCTGCTGCACGAGGCGGCGCGCCTGGTGACGGACGGGCCGGTCGAAGGGCTGGACGCCGCGGCCCTGAGCACCGAGCTGCTGCAGACCCACGGCCTGGTGCACGACGACCTCATCGACGACAGCCCCACCCGGCGCGGCGGCCCGTCCACGTACTACTCGTACCTCGAGCGGTTCCCCGACCACCCGCGGGCGGCCCTCGGCCTGACCGTCCTCGCCGGTGATCTGGCACTCGCCCTGTCGCTGCGGGTGCTGCTGGAGGCGAAGGTGCCCGTGGCCGTACGGCAGGCCATGGTCGAGGCGCAGACCCGGGCGGCCGCCGACACGTTCGTCGGCCAGATCATCGACCTGGAGCGCGACTTCGCCGCCGCACCGGACGAGGACGTCCTGCACGGCGTGGCCGACTACAAGTCCGCCCGCTATTCAATCCTCGCGCCCATGCAGCTCGGCCTCCTGGCCGCAGGCGGGCAGCCCGCGCACTTCGACGCGGAGCTGCGGCAGTACGCGCGGCTGGTGGGCATCTGCGGGCAGATGCGCGACGACTACCTGGACCTGTTCGGAGACGCGGCCACCATGGGCAAGCCCACCGGCACCGACATCCGCGACGGGAAGAACAGCTACACCGTCCGTGCCCTGCTCGCATCGGTTGACGGCGCCGAGCGCCGCACGGTGGAAGCCGCGCTCGGGGACCCGTCCTGCACACCGGAAACCGTCGCCGCCGTACGGGAGATCGCCGAGCGGCGGGGTGTGGCGGTCGGGATGCAGGCGGACATGCGCCGCTACGCGCGGCAGGCGTCCGAGGTGGCCGCCGGCTGGCGGTCGCGGTGGCGGGCGGAGCCGGTCGCCTTCTTCGAGCAGCTGCCGCTGTTGACCGTCGAGCGGGCCAGGTGACCGAAAGCCACCCCCGCATCCGCGCCCGTCCTGCCGCGCAGGTCGGTCCGGGCGCGGATGCGGGGGTGGCCACGGCTCAGGAGGCGGCCAGGGCCTCCAGGGCGGGGACGGTCTCGGCCGGGCTCGGCAGGGCGGCGTTCTCCGCCTGGAGGCGGGTGGCGGCCTCGCGCAGGGCCGGGTCGGTGGTGAGGCGGGTGAGGAGCTCGGCGTCCACGCCGTCCGAGGCGGAGCGCAGGGCGGCGCCGGTCCGGGTGAGGGCGTCGGCGTTGGTGAAGTGGTCGGCGCCCTGGGGGAGCAGGAGCTGGGGCAGGCCGGCCTGCAGGGCGGTGAGCATCGTACCGGCGCCGCCGTGGTGGATCAGGGCGTCGGAGGAGGTCAGCAGCTCGGCGAGCGGGATCCAGGGCAGCGGGCGGACGTTGTCCGGGAGGGTGCCGAGCGCGGTGAGGTCGGCGTCGCCGACGGCGAGCAGGAACTCGGCGTCCACCGAGGCGGCGGCCTCGATCAGGCGGACGATGGCGCGGACGCCGTCCATCTCGGTGAGCACGGTGCCCAGGGTGATGGTGACGCGCGGGCGGGTGCCGCGGCGGAGCAGCTGGGCGGGCACGATGCCGCCGCCGTTGTAGGGGACGTAGCGCATCCGCAGGCCGCCCGGGTCGCCGCCGAGCGAGGCGGGGACGATGTTCAGCGCGGTGGGCTGGGCCGGGCCGTCCACCCCGTACGTCTCGTACGCTTCCGTGAAGTTGGCGGCGAGCCGGCCGACCATGTCGAGGCCGGAGGTGACGCCGAAGTTCTGGATCACCGAGGGGATCTTGAGCTTGGCCGCGACCAGCGGGGCGGAGGCCTGGAAGGAGTCGTAGACCAGCAGGTCGGCGCGCCAGCTCTCGGCGGCCTCCAGCAGGCCGTGCACGGTGGTGCGGGAGACGAGGGCGAAGCCGTGGGCCGCCCGGTCGAGTATCTCGTCCGAGGTCATCTCGGGGGCGACGTAGCGCACCTCCTCGCCGGTGGACTGCTCGAACACGTCCCGGATGGTGCGGCCGTCGCCGATCTCGACGATGGGGAATCCTGCTTGGCGGAGCTGGTGCAGCGGTTGCGAGTTCGCGAACAGCACCTCGTGGCCGGCGGCGCGCAGGGCCTGCGCGGTCGGGATCATCGGGAAGAGGTGCCCGGCCGCGGCGGGGCCGGTGAAGAGGATGCGCACGTGTTCTCCTTGCCGTTGTTCTGACGGTCGAGGACGAGTCGTGCGGGCCCGCCCCGATTCCCTTTGGTGAACTGACGGGAAGGCGGGTTGTGTTCCCCCGAGAGCGTCGATAACCGGACGTTCTGGAACGGGCGTAGGGACGCTGGGGGCTTGACTCGGAAAAGTGTGAGTGGTTGAGTACTCACATGAAGTCAGAGCGAACCCGCCAGCTGTCCACCGCTGAGGAGCGCCGCGCGACGGTGTTGCACACCGCCGTCGGCGCCTTCGCGGCACGCGGCTACTTCGGCACCACCACGACCGAGGTGGCCAAGGCGGCCGGCATCTCCCAGGCGTACGTGTACCGGCTGTTCCCGAGCAAGGAGTCGCTGTTCGTCGCCGTGGTGGAGCACTGCTTCGTACAGGTGCGGGCCGGCATGGAGCAGGCGGCCGCCGAGGCCCGGGGGAGCGGCGCGGAAGAGGTGCTGGCGGCCATGGCGGAGTCGTACGCCAAGCTGATCGCCGACAACGACCTGATGCTGATCCAGCTCCAGGCGCAGGCGGCCGCGGCCTCGGAGCCGGCCGTGCGCGAGGTGGTCCGCCAGGGCTACGCCCGCCTGGTCGAGTACGTGCGCGGCGCCTCGGGCGGCAGCGAGCAGCAGGTCCAGGAGTTCTTCGCCCGCGGCATGCTGTGCCACCTGATCGTCTCGATGGGGGCGGACCAGGTCGACGCGCCGTGGAGCCGGACCCTGTCCGCCGGCATCAGGCACTACTGAGGCCGCAGTCTGGCCGGCGGGGCGTGTGTGCCGCCCCGCCTCTTCTTCGGCCCACCTTGTGAGTGGTTGACCACACAATGGAGCTTGTCGTGCAGAAGTCCTTAGGAACCACCGCCCGCCCCGGGGCCGCGCTCGCGGCGCTGGCCGCGGCGCAGTTCACCGTCATGCTGGCCACTTCGATCGTGAACGTGGCGCTGCCTCAGATCCGGGCCGGGGTGGGCCTGTCGGACGGTGGCACCACGTGGGTGGTCAATGCCTACGGTCTGGCGTTCGGGGCGCTGCTGCTGGCCGGGGGCCGGGCGGCCGACCTGCTCGGCCGTCGCCGGGTCCTGCTCGCCGGCCTCGGGCTCTTCGCGACCGCGTCCCTGGCGGCCGGCCTGGCGACCACGCCCACGGCTCTGATCGCGGCCCGCACCGTGCAGGGCCTGGGAGCCGCCGCGATCGCGCCGAGCGCCCTCGCACTGGTGATGCTCCTCTTCCCGCCCGGCCCTTCCCGCGGCAGGGCGCTGGGGGTGTGGGGCGCGGTATCCGGGGCGGGCGCCGCGGCCGGAGTGCTCCTCGGCGGGGTCCTCACGCAGGCGTGGGGCTGGCCCTGGATCTTCCACGCCGTCGCCATCGGGGCGATCCTCGTCCTGATCGCCACGACGGCCTTCGTACCACGGGCCTCCGTCACCGAACGAGGACGCTTCGACCTGCTCGGCACCGCCGCCGTGTCCCTCGCGCTGACCGCCCTCGTCTGGGGCCTGACGACCGCACGCCGTTCCGGCTGGACGGACACCCGGGTGCTCACCGCCTCCGCCCTCGCGGCAGCGCTCCTCGCGGTGTTCGTCCTGGTGGAGCGGCGCCACTCGCATCCGCTCCTCCCGCCGCGCCTGTTCGCCAAGGGCCGGGTCGCGGCGGGGAACGTGCTCATGGCGCTGCTCGGGTCGGTGTGGATCGCCCTCTTCTTCTTCCTCCCGCTCTACCAGCAGCAGGTGCTCGGCTCCAGCCCGCTGGTGACAGGCCTGGGCCAGCTTCCGCTCGCCGGAGCCAACATGCTCGGCTCCACCCTCGCGCCGCGGATCTCCCGCCGCATCGGAGTCACGGCGACCGTGACGGCGGCCCTGCTCGCCGAGGCCGGCGGGCTCCTGTGGCTGTCGCGGATCACCGCCGACGGCAGCTACCTGACGGGTGTACTCGGGCCGAGCGTCCTGATCGGCCTGGGCCTGAGCATCGCCTTCGTCCAGCTCACCGCGGTCTCCGTCGAGGGGGTACCGCGAGAGGACGCGGGCCTGGCCGGCGGGCTGGTGAACACCACCCGCCAGGTCGGCGGCGCGATCGGCCTCGCCGTACTGGCCACTCTCGCCGGTTCCGTCACCGCCCACGCCGCGACCCACCAGCCGCCCCTGGACGCCCTCACCGCCGGCTACCGCACCGCGTTCGCCGTCTCGGCCGCGGTCCTCACCGCAACCGCCCTCCTCGCTCTCGTCCTCGCCCGACGTGACCGCCCCCGCGGCCGGACCGCCGACCCCGCTGCCCCACAGCAGCCGGCCGCGCTCACCCACATGTCCTGAAACCGACCGCCGTATCACCCATCACCCCTGAGAAGGAGACCCGCCATGTACGCCATCGACGAGAACGCCCCCGTCATCGCCCGCCTCTCCACCGTGATCAACGCCCCGCTCAAGACCGTGTGGCAGCTCCACACCGACATCGGCGCCTGGGCGACCTGGAACACGGACGTGGACCAGTCCGTCCTCGACGGCCCGCTGACGCCCGGCACCTCGTTCACCTGGAAGACCCACGGCCTGGACATCACCTCCACGGTCCACGAACTGATCCCGGGGGAGCGGATCGTGTGGGGTGGCCCCGCCGGCGGTATCACCGGCATCCACGTGTGGACCTTCGAGCAGACCGGCGACCAGGTCACCGTGCACACCGAGGAGTCCTGGAGCGGAGCCCCCGTCGACGCGGCGCCCGAGGAACTCGGCCGGGCGCTGCACCAGTCCCTGGAGAACTGGCTCGCCGCCCTGAAGTCCCAGGCCGAGCACGGCATGTGACATGCACGCCTGCCGCACACCGGTCACCACCGATCAGCCAACGCTCCGTACATCGAGAAGTGAGGTTCCTGCCATGACCCGCATGCCGTTCCTGACCGGTCACTACGAGCCCGCGGTCGACGAGATCACCGCCGCCGAACTGGCTGTGGAGGGCTCCCTGCCCCCGGAGCTGACCGGGCGGCTGCTCCGCAACGGGCACAACCCCAAGCCCGGTGTCACGCCCACCCACTGGTTCAAGGGCAGCGGCATGGTCCACGGGATCCGGCTCCGCGAAGGCCGTGCCGAGTGGTACCGCAACCGCTGGGTGCACACCCCCGCCCTGGACGGCGCCCCGTACATGACCGACCGCGGCCCCGACCTGACCGCGAGCACCGCCGGCACGCACGTCATCGAACACGCCGGACGCCTCCTCGCCCTCTGCGAGGCCAACCTCCCCTTCGAACTCACCCCGGACCTGGCGACCGTCGGCGCCCACGACTTCGACGGCAAGCTCCGCACCGCGATGACCGCCCACCCCAAGACCGACCCGGTCACCGGCGAGCTCCACTTCTTCGGCTCCTCCCCCTTCCCGCCCTTCCTGACCTACTACGTCGCCGACGCCAAGGGCGCGATCACCCACAGCGCCGAAATCCCGGGCGCCACGGCCTCCCTCAAGCACGACTTCGCCCTCACCCGTCACCACGTCGTCTTCGTCGAGGGCGCGGTCACCTTCGACCCCACCGAGCACTCCGGGATCCCGTACAGCTGGAGTGACGCCCAGCCCGCCCGCATTGGGGTGATGCCCCGCGGTCCCGAGGGCGCCCGCCAGGTGCGCTGGTTCCCGATCGAGCCGGGCAGCATGCTGCACGTCGGCAACGCCTACGAGGACAGCCGGGGCCGCATCGTCCTGGAAGGCCCCACCGTCGACCGCGAGGGCTTCCAGCTGTCCTGGAACTGGTGGGTCGGCGCCCCCGGCCGCGGAACCGAACCCACCACCCGCTCCTACACCCGCCGCTGGCTGATCGACATGGCGGCCGGCACGGTCCACGAGGAGATCATCGACGACCTGGCCGTCGAGTTCCCCACCCTCAACGAGGACTACCTCGGCGCCGAGAACCGCTACCAGTACGCCGTCTCCTTCCCCGACCAGAACGGCTTCGGCGGCTACGGCATCGTCAAGTACGACCGCACCACCGGCGCCCGCCGCATCCACCAGGTCGGCGACGCACGCCTGCCCAGCGAGGCCGTCTTCGTCCCCGCGGAGGCCGCCACCAGCGAAGACGACGGCTACCTCCTCACCGTGATCTCCGACCTCAAACAGGACGCCTCACAGCTGCTGGTCCTCGACGCCGCCGGCCTCGACCGGATAGCGGCCGTCCACCTGCCGCGCCGCGTCACCGCCGGAAGCCATGGCTCCTGGATCCCCGACACCGCCCTGGACGGCAGCCGGAACTGACACCCCGGACCCCGGGAGAGACAAGCGCGCCCCGTCTCTCCCGGTGACCGGCACGCCGGCGGCGGCGCGGGTGTGAAGGCGGAGGAAGCCCCGTCCGGCGGACCGGCGGGGCTTCCGTGGTGTCAGTTCATCAGCAGGAGGCGCGTGCTCGGCACCAGCTTGCGGTTCACGCTGGTGCTCTGCACGAAGATGGTGAACTCGTCGTTGTGGTCCGGCTTGACGCGGGCTTCCGCGTCCGGCAGGCCGAGCAGGGCTCGGGCCTCCGGGCCCGTGTAGACCTGGTCCGTCTTCTTCTCCAGCACCGCGATCTGCTTCCGCGCCTGGATCTTCTCCGTCTTGCTCAGCTGATAGAACGCACAGCCCGTGCGGTAGGTGTGGCCGGATTCGGTGACCCATTCCCGGATCGCGACGTCACGAGCCACCGGAATCAGCTGGTATTCCGACGGATTCACCGGCGTGAGACCGGCCGCCTGGATGGACTTCTTGTTGACCGCCTCCCCGCCCGTGGAGAACACCGCCCGCGATCCACGGATGCCCTTCGAGCGGCCCACCATGAATTTCTCGGTGGCCTGGAGGATGACCTTTCCGGCTTCCTCCAGACCCTGCGTGCTCGTGGCGTCCCAGATGGCGATGTTGTCCTTCGGGAAGCCGCACTGCATGGCTTCGCGCTTGCCCATCTGGTCCGGCACCAGGACGGCCAGAGTCCAGTTGTCCTGCTGCGTCTCGATCATCGTGGCCACGGCCTGTACCAGCTCGCGCGGGTCCCTGGCAGGGGCATCCGGGCAGCGGTGGCTGGCGTTCTCCTGGCCGTCGGTCAGTACGAACGTCAGGAAGCTGTGGTCGCCGTACAGTTGGGCCGTCTGCGCCAGCTCCCGCTGCGACTTCAGCGTCGCCGCCATCAGGGCGGTCATTCCGCCGACCCGGTACAGCTGCTTCAGGGACGGCATGCGCAGCACGTCCTTGTCGTAGATGACGCATTCCACCTTGTCGGCGAATACGTACACCGTGACGCGGGTTTCCTGATCCAGTTCCTGCGAGCGGCGGGCCAGATAGGCGATCTGCTGATCGGCGACTTCGACGACCTTGCCGCTCAGGTGCGACATCGACGAACTGGCATCGAGCACAAGAGCAACGTGGTTGATGTAGTTCTGGTTTCCGGACATGAGCTCCCCCTTTTCCCAAGCGATGAATAGATCGTCTCACCCACCACTGACAATCGGCCCTGGAGTCCGGGAGGGGAGGGGAGAGGGAAGGGACGGGAGGATGACGGTCGGGCCCGGCCGGGGAGTCGGCCGGGCCCCCGCAGAGTCCGGTTCGGTGTGGCGGTGCGTCAGAGGGGCTTCAGCCGCGTGCGCAAGAGGCAGAACTCGTTGCCCTCGGGGTCGGCGAGGACGTGCCAGCTCTCCTCTCCGGTCTGGCCGATGTCGGCGCGTACGGCGCCCAGCGCGAGCAGTCTGGCCAGCTCGGCGTCCTGGTCGCGGTCGGTGGCGTTGACGTCGATGTGCAGGGGGAGCTTCCCCGCCCGCTGGGCACGGCCCGGGCTGAGGACGAGGGTCGGCTGCGCTCCGCCGAACCCCACACCGGGCGGGCCGATCTCGATGCTGCCGTCACCCTCTCGGGCCAGCTCCACGTAGCCGAGGGCGTCGCACCAGAAGGCGGCCAGTCGGTCAGGGTCTTCCGCGTCGATGACGAGTTCGCTGATTCGGCATGCCATACGGCGAGGATAGGCACCCCGGCCCTCCCCGGGCCCGATCGGCGCGGAACGATCCTCCGCTGCCCCGACGGAGTAATGGCCCGAGGCTCAGAGCGTCTCGCTCAGCGAGTCCGCCAGCCGCCGTCGTGCCGCCCGGGCTGCCGGGAGCGTCGCCGCCGCCACCGCGCCCAGTACCGCCCCGACGACCACTGTCAACAGCACCGGCAGCGGCGGGAGGTGGGCGATCCCCGCGCCGATCCCGCTCGACGCGCCCTGGGCGTCCACCAGCCAGCGGCCGGACAGCGCCCCCGCCGTCGTCCCGACCAGCGCGGCGACGAGCGCGGTCAGCCCGGCGGAGGTCACGATCATCGCCCCGATCTGCCGCGGCGTCAGCCCGATCGCCTTCAGCGCGAGCAGGTCGCGGCCCCGGTCGCGTACGCCCGTGCCGATCAGCGTCAGCAGCTCGGTCAGGCCGATCAGTGCCAGCACCGCGATCAGCGAGGCGATGACTCCGCGGGCCGGTTCCAGCCGGTCGGCCGGGTTGGGCGTCTCGCGGATCTCCAGGGTTCCGCCCGCCGCCGTGGCGAGCGCCCCGCTCACCGCCTGCGGGTCCGCCCCTTCGCGCAGCACCAGGGCGTGGAACTCGGGCCGCAGCCGGGGATCGCGCTCCCGCAGCGCGTCGATGGTCGTGGTGACGACCCGGCCGCCGGACTCGGGTTCGATGGTCCGGCCGACCAGGTGCAGGATCTGCGGCCGTCCCTCGACGGTCATCCGCACCCAGTCGCCGACCCGCACCCCGAGGAGATCCAGCAGCCCCTGGCCGGCCACCGCCTCGTCCGGACCGCGGACCGCGCGCCCTTCGACCACGGCGGAGGGGTACGGCTGCTCGGTGGTGCCCAGCCCGCGGAGCGTGATGGTGCCGGTCTGCCCCGGTACGAGGGCCGCCATCTCCGCGCCCGGATGGACCGCTGCGACGCCCGGGACCGCCCCGAGGGTCCTCGTCGGCTCCGCGTCGGATGCCCCGGCGCCCTGTCCGGCCCGTACGGTCAGCGCCGCGGGCAGGCCCATCTGCGCGGGCCGGCCGCGGAACTGGTCCAGCGTCGACCAGGCGACGAGCGCCACCGTGATGAGCGTCAGCGGCAGCGCCAGCCGGGCCACCGACACGAGCGTCCGGCCGCGCCGCGGGAACGCCGCGCGCCACCCCAGGACGAGCGCCGGGGGAACCCGTATCCCGAGGGCCCGCCTGCCGAGCGCGGTCATCGGTGCGGCGGACGGGAGCGCCGCCCGGGCCACCGGCACCGGTGGCACCCGTCCGGCCCGCCAGGCCGAGAGCCCGGTGGCCGCGGCGATCAGCAGCACCGCGCCGCAGGGGATTCCGATCATCAGCGCGGTGTGGCCGGGCAGGTCCTCCCAGACCGCGGCCGCCTCCCCGATCCGCCCCGGTATCCGGGCTCCCAGCAGGGCGATCGCGGCCGTGCCGAGGGCCACGCCGAGGAGCGCGAAGACCAGGTGCTGTACGAGGAACCCGCGGGTCACCTGGCCGGGAGTGAAACCGACGGCCTTGAGGACCGCGATGTCCCGCAGCTGCCCGCGGACCCGCGCGCCGATCGCGCCCGCCGCGGCCAGCGCCGCCGTGAGCAGCGCGCCGAGCCCGAACACGGCGAACAACTGCCCGAGGAGCCGGTCGTCGCCGCCCGCCTCGGCCCGGGCCTGCTGCCACTTGGTGACACCGGCCACCCGGTCGGCGCCGAGGACCGTCACGGCGCGCTGGACCATGAAGTCGGTGTCGTCCGGATCCTCCAGGCGCAGCCCCACGCTCTGTCCGGTGTCCGCCGGCGCGATCTCGTCCAGCGTGCGGGGGAGCACCCAGCCGATGCCGGGTCCGCCGCCGGGCCGGTAGCGGGGTTCGGCCACCTCGGCGATCCCGCTCACCCGCAGCGCGTGTGCGGCACCGTCCGGCCCGGTGACCTTCACCGTGTCGCCGGGCTCCGCCCACAGCGCCTGCGCGACCGAGGCCTCCAGTACGACGGAGGCTCCGGCCGGGGCCTCGTCGTCCGGCGGGGCCGGCCAGCTGCCCGCGGTGACGAGCGGCCGCCCCGTCTCGGGCGGCGCCGCCCCGGCCGCGCGCAGCGTGACCCCGGCCCGTGCGCCGCGCGCTTCGACGGTCGTCGCCGCCGTGCGGAAGGGCCCGGAGAGGGCGGCGACCCCGTCCACACGGGACAGGGCCTCCGTGTCGGCCCCGGCGCGGGTGTGCAGCCAGATGTGCGCGCCCTGCGACTGGTTGAAGATCCGCTGCCAGGGGTTGGCGGCGTAGCCGAACAGTGCGCCGGCCAGCAGGAGCGAGGCGATGATCCCGGCGCTGGCCAGTACGACGAAGAGGGCTTCGCCGCGGCGTGCGCGGAGGTCGGCGTGCGCCCAGCGCAGGGTGGCCCGCACGGTCACTCCTTCAGTTCGAGTACGCCGCGGACGCCGCCGGCCGGCTCGCGGTGTCCGTCGCCGAGCTGCGCGTCGTCGGCTATGCGTCCGTCGAAGAAGCTGATGACGCGGTCGGCGGCGCTGGCCATCCGGGCGTCGTGGGTGACCATCACGATCGTCTGGCCGCGCTGGTGGAACCGGGAGAGCAGCCGCAGTACCTCGCGGGTGCCCTTGCTGTCGAGGCTGCCGGCCGGCTCGTCCGCGAGCAGCAGCGCCGGGTTGTTGACCAGTGCGCGGGCGAGCGCGACCCGCTGCTGCTCGCCGCCGGACAGCTCGCCGGGCATCGACCGTTCCCGGCCTTCGAGGCCGAGTTCGGCGAGCAGTTCGGCGCGGGATGCGCGGGCGGCCTTCGGGGAGGCGCCGGCGAGCAGGGCGGGCAGTTCGACGTTGTCGGCGACGGTCAGGTTCGAGACCAGGTTGAAGAACTGGAAGACGACGCCGATGCTGCGGCGCCTGAGGACGGCCCAGCGGGCCTCCCGGTACTGGTCGACGCGTTCTCCGCCGAGCCACAGCTTCCCGCTGTCGGGCTGCTGGAGGCCGCCGATCAGATGGAGCAGCGTGGACTTCCCGGCTCCCGACGGCCCGGTGACCGCGACGAACTCGCCCGGCCGGACGGACAGGTCCACCCCGCGCACGGCATGCACCGGCACGCCCTCGCCGTGGTGCGTCTTGGTGAGGCCCTCGGCGCGCACGATGGGCACGGCAGGAGCGGTGGTGGAGTCGAGGCTCATTCCAGCTCCTCCTGACAGCGTTCCAGCCAGTCGAGGTCGGCCTGCAGGTGCAGCATGGCGCCTTCGATCAGCAGTTGGGAGATCTTGTTGTCGCGGTCCTCGGCCGCGGCCAGCTTGGACAGGTCCCGCATGGTGTTGAGGTACTGCCGCCGCTGCTTGTTGATCAGTGCGACGGGGTCGGCGAGACCCGACCGCGGTGCGAGGGCGAGCTTCATGAAGAACTCGTCCCGTACGCGGGGTTCCTCGGCGGTGTCCTCGAACCAGGCCAGCACGGCCTCGCGCCCGGCGTCCGTCAGTCTGTACGTGCGCTTGTTGGGCCGGCCCGACTGCTCGACGTCCTCGCCCTCGATCAGGCCGCTCTTCTCCAGCCGGCCGAGGGTGACGTAGATCTGGCCGACGTTGGGCTGAGGGTACGCGGCGCCCAGGAGCTTCTCAAGGTCCTGCTTCAGCTCGTATCCGTGCGCGGGGCTACGGGTGAGGAGCGCAAGGAGCGCCAGCCGCACCGGCTCCCCCTCCTTCCCGCTCCGTAGTCAACGGTTCACCCGGTTCCGGACGGGTTCGCGTCCGCATCCGGCTCGTCTGCCTGGACGTCTAGTATCGCCCATGCCTAACGGGTATATATAGGCCGCGATGGTCGGCGGCGCAGCCGGATCGTGCACTGGGAGGAATCTATGCGGTGGACGCGTGCCGCGGGTAGAGCTCTCCTGGTCGTGGCGGTGGTGCTGGCGGGCTACGCCGGTTTCGGCGTCCGCGCCGACGCGGGTGCGGCCTCCGGGGGGCGCGGCCCGCTGACGCTCGTGACGGCGGGCGATCTGACCGGCTACCTCTCCCCGCTGCTCGAGGACTGGAACGAGAGCCACCCCGGCGAGCGCGTCACGCTCGTCGAACTGCCCGACTCGGCCGACGAGACGCGGGCCCAGATGATCAGCGAGCTGCGGTCGGGCCGCGGCCGGTTCGACGTGCTGAACATCGACGTGGCCTGGACGCCCGAGTTCGCGGCCGCCGGATGGATCGCCCCGCTCGAACGCGACCGCTTCCCGCTGGACGCCTTCCTCCGGCCGGTCGTCGACACCGCGACCTTCGACGGCCGGCTGTACGCGGTCCCGTACGTCACGAACGCCGGACTGCTCTACTACCGCAAGGACATCCTCGACCGCGAGGGCGAGGAACCGCCGCGCACCTGGGCCGAACTGGCCCGGCAGGCCCGCACGATCGCCCCGGAGTACGGGCTGGACGGCTATGCCGGCCAGTTCCTCCCCTACGAGGGGCTCACCGTCAACGTCACCGAGGCCGTGCACTCCGGGGGCGGTTCGATCCTGCGCGACGACGGGGCGCGGGTGAGCGTCGACTCCGAGGCCGCGCGCGCCGGGCTGCGGTTCCTCGGCGACGGCGTGCGGGAGGGCTGGATGTCCCGTGACGCGCTCGGCTACAAGGAGGAGGAGTCCCGCCGGGCGTTCCAGGACGGCCGGCTGCTCTTCCTGCGGAACTGGCCGTACGTGTACGCGGACGCGAGCGCGGACGGGTCGAAGATCGCGGGCAGGTTCGGCGCCGTGCCGCTGCCCGGCCCCGACGGGCCCGGCACCAGCGTGCTGGGCGGCTCCAACCTGGCCGTCAGCAGCAACTCGCGGCATCCGGCCTCGGCTGCCGATCTCATCTCGTACCTCACCAGCGAGCCGGTCCAGCGCAAGGTGCTGACCGAGGGCTCGCTGCCACCGGTGCGCGCCGCGCTGTACGAGGACCCCGAGCTGATCCGCGCGCATCCGTACCTGCCCACGCTCCGCGAGAGCCTGCTGTCGGCGGCCCCGCGCCCCAAGAGCCCGCGCTACGACCAGGTGAGCCTCGCCGTGCAGGCCGTGGCGCAGGACGTGATGGCGCTGCGCCAGACGCCCGAGGAGGCGGTGGCGCGGCTCGCGCGCGAACTCGGGGCCATCTCCCGCGCCGACTGACCTCACTGTCATCCGCCTCCCCTGAGGGCATCTACTTACATGTTAAGTAGATGCCCTCAGTCGTGCATGCGGATACTCCGGCACAAACCACCCCAACTTTTGACGGTTTCCGGATGCATCGTTGACACCTCTCCGTCGCACCTACTTAACATGCATGCATAACAGCGCACCTGATCCAGGGCGCTCTCGCATTCAGCAGAACAGGTCGACGCGAGATGCTCAGCACCCTTCCGGCCGAGATCGGCCACCCCTCCCGCACCGCCGCCGCACCGGACTCCTGGTGGCGCGACGCGGTGATCTACCAGGTCTACGTCCGCAGCTTCCTCGACAGCACCGGGGACGGCGTCGGCGATCTGGCCGGCGTACGGGCTGGGCTTCCCTACCTCAGGAAGCTCGGTGTCGACGGCATCTGGCTCAGCCCCTTCTACCCGTCGCCGCAGCACGACCACGGCTACGACGTCGCCGACTACTGCGGTGTCGACCCCGTCTACGGCGACCTCGCCGAGTTCGACCGGCTGGTCTCCGACGCCCGCCGGCTCGGGCTCAGGCTGCTGCTCGACATCGTCCCCAACCACTGCTCCAGCGAGCACCCGTGGTTCCGCGCGGCGCTCGCCGGCGCACCGGGCGGCGCCCCGCGCTCCCGCTTCCACTTCGCACCCGGCCGCGGCCCGGACGGCGCGCAGCCGCCCAACAACTGGCACGCCATGTTCGGCGGGCCCGCCTGGAGCCGGACCACCGACCCCGACGGCACCCCCGGAGAGTGGTACCTGCACCTCTTCACGCCCGAGCAGCCCGACCTGAACTGGCGCGACCCGGCCGTGGGCGACGATTTCGAGCGCGTGCTGCGCTTCTGGCTGGACCGCGGCGTCGACGGCTTCCGCATCGACGTGGCCGCCGGACTGTTCAAGCACCCCGAACTGCCCGACTCGGACGATCCCGCGGCTGACGAACGGGCCCGCGACGCCGTCAACCAGCTCGCCTGGAACCAGCCCGAGGTGCACGGCGTGTGGCGCCGATGGCGCTCGGTGTGCGAGGAGTACACCGCCCGGGACGGCCGCGACCGGCTGCTCGTCGGCGAGGTGTCCGTGCCGACCGCACGCCAGCACGCCGAGTACGTCCGCCCCGACGAACTGCACCAGGCCTTCTTCTTCGACCTGCTCAGCGCACCCTGGGACGCCGACGCCTTCCGCGCGACGATCACCGAGGCCATGCGCGACATCGCCGGCACCGGCTCCACCGTCACCTGGGTCCTCAACAACCACGACCAGGTCCGCACGGTCACCCGCTACGCGGGCGAGCCCGGCGTGGAAGGCAGCGGACTGGGAGCCGCCCGCGCCCGCGCCGCCGCCCTCCTCATGCTCGCCCTCCCCGGCGCCGCCTACGTCTACCAGGGCGAGGAGCTCGGCCTTCCCGAGGTCCTCGACCTGCCGGACGAGGTCCTCACCGACCCGATCTTCCACCGCACCGGCAGCCGCAAGCACGTGCGCGACGGCTGCCGGGTGCCCCTGCCCTGGTCCGGGCACGCCTCACCGTTCGGCTTCAGCCAGGAGACGGCCGAAGCCAAACCGTGGCTGCCGCAGCCCGAATGGTTCGCCGAGCACGCCACCGACCGCGCCCTCGCCGACACCCGCTCCTTCTGGCACCTCTACCGCGACGGCCTCCAGCTGCGGCGCACCCTGCCGCAGCTCGGCGACGGCACCCTGCGCTGGCTGGACGCGCCCGCGCAGGTGCTCGCCATCGCCCGCGGCGACGGCCTGGTCTGCGCGGTCAACTTCGGTACACGGCCGGTACCCGCTCCGGTCCCCGGGACTCCGCTGCTCGCCAGCGGCCCCTGCCCCGACGGCGTGCTCCCCCCGGCCACGGCCGCCTGGTGGACGGCCGAGTGCCCAGCCCCGTGACCCCGTGACCCCCGCACACCCGACGCCCGCCCAGCCCTCCTCCTGACCCGTCTCCCCGTCTTCCGCGAAAAGGACCCCATCATGCGACGAACCGGCACGAAGCCCCTGCGCACCGCGGCCACCGCCACCGCGGCCCTGGCCCTCACCCTCGGCGCCACCGCCTGCGGCGGCACCACCGGACCCGCGAGCGGCGGTGAACTGGCGGGCCAGACCGTGACCGTGGCCGGCGTCTGGACCGGCACCGAGCAGAAGAACTTCAAGAAGGTCCTCGACGCCTTCGGCCAGAAGACCGGCGCCACGACGGTCTTCGTCCCCTCCGGCGACAACGTGTCCACCTTCGTCGGAAGCAAGATCGAGGGCGGCAACGCGCCCGACGTGGTGATGGTCCCCCAGGTGGGCGTGCTCCAGCAGTTCGCCAAGGAGGGCTGGCTCCAGCCCCTGTCCGAGCAGACCGCCGGCACGGCCGACTCCTCCCTCGCCCCGGTGTGGAAGAACTACGGCACCGTCGACGGCACGTACTACGGCCTCTACTTCAAGGCCGCCCACAAGTCCACCATCTGGTACGCCCCCGAAACCTTCGCCCAGGCCGGCGTCGGCGAGCCCAAGACGTACGCCGACCTGCTGAAGACCGGCCGCACCCTCGCCGACTCCGGCCGCCCCGCCTTCGCCATAGCCGGCGAGGACGGCTGGACCCTCACCGACTGGTTCGAGAACATCTACCTCTCCCAGGCCGGGCCGGAGAAGTACGACCAGCTCGCCCGGCACACGCTCAAGTGGACCGACGAAAGCGTCGTCACGGCACTGACCACCCTCGGGGAGCTCTTCAAGGACAACCGGCTCGTCGCCGGCGGCGCCCAGAGCGCGCTGGGCACCGACTTCCCCACGTCCGTCGAGCAGGTCTTCGGCCCCGCGCCCAAGGCGGCCATGGTCTACGAGGGAGACTTCGTCGGAGGCATCGCCAAGGACCAGTTCGGCAAGCAGCCCGGCAAGGACGCCAAGTTCCTCCCGTTCCCCGCGGTCGACGGCGGCAAGGCGCCCGTCGTCAGCGGCGGTGACGCGGCCGTCGTCCTCAAGCAGGGCAAGAACGCCAAGGCCGGCATGAAGCTCGTCGAGTACCTGGCCGGCCCCGAGGCGGCCGAGATCTGGGCCGGCGAGGGCGGCTTCCTGTCCCCGAGCATCCGGGTGGACATGGCCGCGTACGGCGACCCCGTCACCCGCAGCACCGCCGAATCGCTCATCGCGGCCGGCGACTCGATCCGCTTCGACATGTCGGACCAGGCCCCGGCCGCGTTCGGCGGCACCAAGGGCGCCGGCGAGTGGAAGCTCCTCCAGGACTTCCTGCGCGACCCGTCCGACCCCCGGGCGACGGCCGCGAAGCTCGAAGCCGAAGCCGCCAAGGCCTACGGGAACTGAGGCCGCTCCCATGGCTGACACCGTGACCGCCCGCGCCCCCGCCGACGGGCGGCGCCGGGCCCAGCGAAGGAAGCGCCGCCTCGCGGTCGTCTTCGTCCTGCCGGCCCTGCTGCTCCTCGGCGCGCTGGTCGTCTACCCGGTCCTCTTCTCCCTCGGCCGCAGCCTCTTCGACGCGAGCGGCGACCGCTTCGTCGGAGCCGGGAACTACGCGGCGATCATCCAGGACCCCGCCACCCTCAAGGCGATCCGCAACAGCACCATCTGGGTCGTCGTCGCCCCGACCCTGCTGACCGGCCTCGGGCTGCTCCTCGCCGTGCTCACCGAGAAGGTGCGCTGGGCGACCGCCTTCAAGCTGGTGCTCTTCCTGCCGATGGCCGTGTCCTTCCTCGCCGCGGGCATCATCTTCCGGCTCGCCTACGAACAGGACCCGGGCCGGGGCGTGCTCAACGCCGCCGTCGTCGGCGTCCACGACACCTTCGACGACGCCGCCGCCTACCCGACGGCCCGTGCCCGGGAGGGCCATGGACTGACCGGCACGGCGGGCGGCCCGTACCGCACCGCGGAGACCGTACGCCCCGGCCACCCGGTCAGCCTCGGCTTCGTCGGGGTGGCGGCCGACGCGCTGCCCGCCGGCGCCAAGGCCGCGGCCGCGCCGGCCCCCGGCGCACCGGGCATCGGAGGAGTCGTCTACCTCGACTTCGCCCCCGGCGGCTCCGGCACACCGGGCACGGTCGACCCGGGCGAGAAGGCACTGCCCGGCATCACCGTCGAGGCCGTACGGGACGGCCGGGTGGCCGCGACCGCCACCACGGCCGAAGACGGGACCTTCCGCTTCGCCGGGCTGCCCGACGGCTCGTACACCCTCTCGCTGCCCGCGGCCAACTTCGAGCCCCCGTACCAGGGGGTGAACTGGCTCGGACCGGCCCTCGTGACCCCGGCCATCATCGGCGCCTACCTGTGGGTGTGGACCGGCTTCGCCATGGTCCTGATCGGCGCCGGCCTCGCGGCCATCCCGCGCGACGCGCTCGAGGCCGCGCGGATGGACGGAGCCACCGAGGGCCAGATCTTCCGCAAGATCACCGTTCCGCTGCTGTCACCGGTGCTCACCGTCGTCTTCGTGACCCTGGTGATCAACGTGATGAAGGTCTTCGACCTCGTCTACATCATCGCGCCCGGACCCGTCCTGGAAGAGGCGAACGTACTCGCCACCCGCATGTGGCTGGTCTCCTTCGGCGGCGGCAACGACCAGGGGCTCGGCAGCGCGCTCAGCGTGGTCCTGCTCCTCCTGGTCGTCCCGGCGATGGTCTTCAACATCCGGCGATTCCGAAGGAGCGGAGCATGAGCGGCCACCACACCATCGAGCGCCGACCGGCCCCGCCGGCGGCAGCAGTCCGGCCCCTCACCGTGCCGTCCGCGCCCGGGCCGCGGCGCGGGAGCCGGCTGTCGCGCCTGCTGGGCAACTCCCTGGTCCAGGGCGTGCTGATCCTCGTCGCCCTCGTGTGGATCACCCCGCTGGCGGGCCTGTTCCTGTCGTCGCTGCGCTCCGAGCGGGACAACGCCTCCGACGGCTGGTGGACCGCCCTGACCGACCCGTCGCAGCTGTCCCTGGACAACTACAGCGCCCTGCTGGCCGATTCCGGCATCGCCGAGGCCTTCGGCAACACCCTGCTGATATCCGTACCCACCACCGTCCTGGTGGTCGCCCTCGCAGCGCTCGCCGGATACGCCTTCGCCTGGCTGGACTTCCCCGGCCGGGACGGCGTCTTCCTGGTGGTCGTCGGGCTGCTGGTCGTACCCGTACAGATCGGGCTGCTGCCCGTGGCCAAACTCTTCGGAGCCGTGGGGCTGTTCGGCACGATCGCGGGCGTCGTCCTGTTCCACGTCGCCTACGGACTGCCGTTCGCGATCTTCCTGCTGCGCAACTACTTCGCCGAGATCCCGCGCGAAATGCTGGAAGCCGCGCGGATGGACGGCGGCAGCGAGTGGCGGATCTTCTCCCGCCTCGTGCTGCCGCTCGGCCGTCCGGCCATCGCGAGCCTGGCGATCTTCCAGTTCCTCTGGGTGTGGAACGACATGCTCGTGGCGCTGCTCTTCGCGGACAGCGGCTCCCAGCCGCTGACGGTCGCGCTGCAGTCCCAGATGCGGCAGTTCGGGAGCAACATCGGCGTCCTCGCGCCCGGGGCGTTCCTGTCGCTGGTGGTTCCGCTGGTCGTCTTCTTCGCCTTCCAGCGGCACTTCGTCCAGGGCGTGATGGCGGGCTCGGTGAAATAGCCGGCCGGGCCGGCGCGAGGGGTGCCGTCACCCGGCCGGCCGGCACACCCGCAGGGCCGCGGCCGCGTGCAGGGCGGCCCCGGTGGCCAGGGCGGCCTCGTCGAAGACGACGCGGTTGGAGTGGCAGTCGGGGGCCTCCTCGGGCGGGACGCCGGGCGGGCGGGTCCCGAGGAAGCCCATCGTGCCCGGCACCCGCTGCAGGACGTACGAGAAGTCCTCGGCGCCCATGAAGGGCTCGGCCAGGTGGTGGACCCGGTCGGGACCGAGGAGCAGGGCCGCGGTGTCGTGCAGGGCCGCCGTGCCGGCCGGGTCGTTGACGACGGGCGGGTACCCCTCGGTCAGGGTGATCTCGGCACGGGCTCCGTGCGCGGCGGCGACGTGGTGGGCGACGCGGGTGATGTTGTCGCGCACCAGCTGCCGGGCGGCGGGGGACAGGGTGCGGAAGGTGCCGCGGATCTCGGCCGTCTCGGGGATGACGTTGCCCGCCGTGCCGGCGTGCACCGAGGCGACGGTGACCACCGCCGGATCGAAGATGTCGACGGTCCGCGTCACCATGGACTGCAGGGCCTGCACGATCTCGCAGGCGACGGGGACGGGGTCGAGGGCCCGGTGAGGTGCCGAGGCGTGCCCGCCGCGGCCGTGTACGGTCACCCGCAGTCCGTCCGAGGCGGCGAAGGTCGCGCCCGGCCGCAGGTGGAAGGTGCCGCATTCGAAGCGCGTGGTGACGTGCAGCGCGAACGCGGCGGTGACCTCGCCGCCGTCGGCGGTCTCCAGCACTCCCTCGTCGATCATGTGCCGGGCGCCGCCGCCGGACTCCTCGGCGGGCTGGAACATGAAGACGACGCGACCGGCCAGTTCCGAGCGGCGGGCCGCGAGCAGCCGGGCCGCCCCGACCAGCATGGCGGTGTGGGTGTCGTGTCCGCAGGCGTGCATGGCGCCCGGCACCTCGGAGGCGAAGTCCAGACCGCTCTCCTCGTCCACGGGCAGTGCGTCCATGTCGGCGCGCAGCAGCATCGCCGGGCCGGGCCGGGCGCCTTCGAGGGTGGCGGTGACGGAGCTCAGGCGGGAGCCGGTGGCCAGGTCCAGCCCGAGTCCGGCCAGCGCCTCCAGAACGGCCTGCTGGGTGCGGGGCAGATGCGTGCCCAGCTCGGGGAAGCGGTGGATGCTCCGCCGCAGGGCCACGATGTCCGGCAGTGCGGCCTGTGCCTCGGCGAGCAGCCCCCCGAACGCCGCCGGGGGCGCGGGGCCGTGAGAACGGGTCATACGGCGATCACTGCCCCGCATCCCGGGCCGCCACGCCTCACATGTCGGCACGAACGAGTCGAACCGGGTGGAAGCCGAGCCTTGGGTACTTCTACGCGCGTCCGATGCGGTGCGCGCATGTCGGAAGCTACGGATGCGGAGGTCCGTGATGGGACCATCGGCCACACATCTCTCCTAAGCGGAATCAATCCCGCCATGATCGGGAGAGAATTCCGGCCCACGGGCCTAGGCGGGACACCCCCGGCCCGCAGCGACATGAGCTGTATTCGGAATCCAGAACGAAGATCAGGGGAAGACACCCGTGCGACGAAGGATTCTCGGCACGTCCGCCACCGCGGCCGTGCTCGGTCTGTTGATACCGCTGTCCGGATGCGGGAGTTCCGCGGACGGGGCGGACGGCGGCACGCTGCGCCTGGTGGCCGCCGAGTACGGCGACACCCCGGCCACCAGCTCCAAGGCCTTCTGGGACAAGGTGACGGCGGATTTCACCGCCGCGAACCCCGGGATCAAGGTCGAGGTCAAGCTCCTGCCGTGGGCCGACATCGACCGTCAGGTATCCGAGATGGTCAAGGCCGGCAAGGCCCCCGACATGGCGCTGATGGGCTCCTACTCGGACTTCGCGGCCCAGGACAGGCTCTACTCCGCGGACGAGCTCCTGCCCGTCGCCTCCGAGGCCAACTTCCTCCAGCCGCTGGCCGAGGCGGGCACGGTCGGCACCAGACTGTACGGACTGCCGTTCGTGGCGAGCAGCCGTCTGCTCTTCTACAACGAGGCCCTGTTCGCCAAGGCCGGGATCGCCCAGCCGCCCAAGACCTGGTCCCAGCTCAGGTCCGCCGCCAAGGCGCTCAAGGACAAGGGCGTGAAGTTCCCGTACGCCCTGCCGCTGGGCCCGGAGGAGGCGCACGCCGAGGCGATGATCTGGGAGCTGAGCAACGGCGGCGGGTACGCCGACAGCAGCGGCAACTACAGCCTGGCCTCCGACGCGAACATCGAGACCTGGCGCTGGGTCAAGGACAGCCTGGTGGCCCCCGGGCTCACCGGCCCCGTCCCGCCCGCCAAGCTGAACCGAGCCGACGCCTTCGCCGCGTTCCTGCGGGGCGAGGTCGGCATGCTCAACGGCTATCCGTCGCTCGCCCACGAAGCGGCGGCCAAGGGCATCGGCGTGGGTACCGTCTCGATGCCCGTGTCGGACACGCTCGGCGCGGACGTCAGTCCGCCGGTGGTCGGGGTGGCCGACTGGATGATGGCCTTCAAGCAGAACGGCAAGCGCGCCGAGATCGGCAAGTTCCTCGACTTCGTCTACCAGGACAAGAACCTCTCGGACTTCGCGAACCGCTACCACCTGCTGCCGTCCACCGTCACCGCCTCGCGCACCCCGGCCGGCGGCGGACTCGACAAGAACGACGAGCAGTTCCTGGCCGCACTGCGCGGCGCCCAGCTCTACCCGGTGAACGACCCGTCCTGGATGGCGGTCAGCGACACCATCAAGCGCAACATCGGACGCGCGGTGGAGCCGAACGCCGACCCGAAGGCCGTCCTGCAGGACATCGCCGACAGGGCGGACCGGGCCGGCCAAGGGAGCTGACGGTCCGACAGGCCGCCGGACCTGCCCTGGCGACCGGACCGGCCGACCGGACCGCCCTCGATGCCCTCAATGAATTGAACACGTTCAGGACGAGTGGCAGTATGAGGTGCGCGGCGCCCTCCGAACCGGGAGCGGTGCCCGTTCGGCGTGCCGGGAGGGGGGCGACCGTGGAAACGAAGCGGTCCTACGGCCGGGTGCTGGTGGTCTCGACTCTGGTGTTGTGCCTGGAGGTGCTTCTCGCCGCGGTGATCGGCCTGCTGTACGCCATGACACGGGAGCCACCGGAGTTCAGCGGGCACTACGCCGAGGCCGTGGGGTCCTTCCTGTCCCTCACCGGGCTCTTCGTGGTGCTGGGCCTGGTGCTGTCGCTGGGCCTGGTGCTGCCGGCGGTGGCCCTGAGCGACCTCCTCGGGCGACTGGTCGGCGGTCCGGACGCGTGGGGCTGGGTGCCGGCGACGGTCGGGGCGCTGCTCGCACCCCTCGCCGGCGCGGCCCTGGCCGGCGGCTGGACCGGGTCGACCGTGCTGTGGACCTGGGCGATCGCCACCGCCGCCCTGTCCGTGGCCGCCCTGCTCGGCCGGCCGCGGCGGGCGGGGCTGCTCGGCATGGTGGCGGCGCGCGGGACGGCGCTGGTGGTGGGCGTCGGCCTGCTGGGCGCCTTCGTGCTCTGGACGGACATCGTGCCGACGTACCGCCCTCCCGCCATCACCCCGGCGGCCGTGGTCGGCACGTGGTCCGACGGGCGGGGCGGGCACCTGACCTTCGAGGCGGACGGCCGCGTGACGGCCCAGGGCATCGGCCTGTTCGGTCCCGGCGACAGCTCCGACGACATGGGCCACACGTGCTCCGGCCCGGGCAGGTGGACCTTCCGAACCGGACGCACCACCTGGGACCAGCGGGTCGACGCCGACGTCGCCGGATGCTCGCTCCCGGAATGGGGTGTGGCGGGCAGGGCCGGGCGCCTGGAGCTGTACCGGTACGTCGGCGATCCGGACGCCGGGGACCGGTATGCGCTGCGGAAGAGTCGATGACGGGCCCGGGGCCGGGGCCGGGGCCGGGGGCCGGGGGCCCGGGCCTCCCGGCTCGGCGGCCGCGCCGCCGTACGGGGTCAGCGGGTCTGGTGGACCCGCTGGCTGGTCAGTTCGTACCGAGCCCCGACCACGGCCAGCTCGCCCGCGGTGACCTTCGCCGCGATGCCGGGTTCGGCGACCAGGCGGGAGCGCACCAGCCGCACGTTCGCCGTGATGGCCGCGTCCACGCGCGCCGCCCCCTGGACGGTGGGGTCGATCACCGGACGGATCTGGTCGGCCAGGTACTGCATGTGCCCGGGCAGCCGCTCCCCGGTCCGGGCGGCCTGCACGGCGGCCGTGACCGCGCCGCACGACTGGTGCCCCAGCACCACGACGAGCGGGATGCCCAACTCCAGGACCCCGTAGGTGATGCTGGCGAGAACCGCCTCGTCGAGTACGGGGCCCGCCGAGCGCACGGTCAGCAGATCGCCCAGCCCCTGGTCGAAGACCAGCTCCGGCGGGACGCGGGAGTCCACGCACCCCAGGACGGCGGCGAACGGGTGCTGACCGGAGATCAGGGTCTGCCGCACGGCCCGGGTCTGGTCCGGATGCCGCTCGTGGAACGTCCGCCAACGGGCATTGCCCGCGGCGAGTTCCCGCAGCGCGGACTCGGGAGTGCCGGGCCGAGCGGTGTTGCTCGCGGTGCGGGTGGCCGTGGAAGGTGAATCGGCCATCAGCCCGGCGGCCACCGCCACCGCTCCGGCCAGCCCGGCCCGGACGAGCCGACGACGCCC
This sequence comes from Streptomyces sp. NPDC058525, assembly GCF_042719495.1. Taxonomy (NCBI): domain Bacteria; kingdom Bacillati; phylum Actinomycetota; class Actinomycetes; order Kitasatosporales; family Streptomycetaceae; genus Streptomyces; species Streptomyces sp. NPDC058525. The sequence continues at coordinate 144,308 of NZ_JBHXNP010000006.1, read as the reverse complement.
GAAGGGTGCATGACGTTCAGAATTGCCTACCATATCGGGGCAAACTAGACGTATTAGGTCCGGTGTGCGGGCCGCCGCTCCCGGCACGGCCCGACGGCGTCGTTCAGGTACGGCCGACCGGGTCCTGGTCCGGGACGGCTTCCGGGGATGCCGGCTGGGCGGGCACACCGGTCAGGACCGGCCCGGACGGAGTGCGCCGACGGCCGATCCAGGCCGCGGCGGGTTCGGTGTAGCGGGCGGTGAGCGGCCCGACCACCACCAGGATCAGGACGTACGCGGTCGCGAGCGGGCCCAGGGCCGGTTCGATCCCGGCGGTGACCGCGAGACCCGCGATGACGATGGAGAACTCGCCGCGGGCGACCAGCGTTCCACCCGCCCGCCACCGTCCCTTGACCCCGACACCGGCCCGCTTGGCCGCCCAGTAGCCGGTCGCGATCTTCGTACCCGCGGTGACCAGCGCCAGCGCGAGGGCCGGCAGCAGGACCGGCGGGATGCTCGCGGGGTCGGTGTGCAGCCCGAAGAAGACGAAGAACACGGCGGCGAACAGGTCCCGCAGCGGGCTGAGCAGGGTGTGCGTGCCCTCGGCCACCTCGCCCGACAGGGCGATGCCGACGAGGAACGCACCGACGGCGGCCGACACTTGGAGCTGCTGGGCGATGCCCGCGACGAGCAGCGTCAGCCCCAGCACCACGAGAAGGAGCTTCTCCGGGTCGTCGCTGGAGACGAAGCGCGAGATGTGGCGCCCGTAGCGCACGGCGATGAACAGGACCGCTCCTGCGACTCCGAGGGCGATGGCCAGGGTCGCGCTGCCCGCGGCCAGGCTCACACCGGCCAGGAGGGCGGTAATGATCGGCAGGTAGACGGCCATGGCCAGGTCTTCGAGGACCAGGATGCTGAGGATGACCGGGGTCTCGCGGTTGCCGAGCCGGCCGAGGTCCCCCATGACCTTGGCGATGACCCCGGAGGAGGAGATCCAGGTGACCCCTGCCAGGACCACGGCGGCGACGGGGCCCCAGCCCATCAAGAGCGCGGCCACGGCGCCGGGCACCGCATTGAGGCCGAAGTCGACCAGACCGGCCGGGTACTGGGTCTTGAGGTTGGAGACCAGGTCGCTGGCCGTGTATTCCAGGCCGAGCATCAGCAGCAGCAGGATGACGCCGATCTCGGCGCCGATCGCCACGAACTCCTCGCTCGCGCCCATGGGCAGCAGTCCGCCGGTGCCGAAGGCGAGGCCGGCCAGGAGGTAGAGGGGGATGGGGGAGAACTTCAGGCGGCCGGCGACCCGGCCGAGCAGGCCCAGGCCGAGGATGATCGCGCCGAACTCGATCAGGAAGAGAGCGGAATGCACAGGCGTCTCACTCCCGTCCGAGTATGGATGCGGCCGCGTCGACGCCCTCGCGGGTGCCGATCACGATGAGGGTGTCCCCGCCCGCCAGGCGGAAGTCGGGCGCGGGCGAGGGACGGGCCTCCGCCCGGCGCAGCACGGCCACGATCGAGACGCCGGTCTCGGTGCGCATCCTGGTCTCGCCCAGCACCCGCCCGTTCCAGTACGAGTGCGCCGACAGCTCGATCCGTTCGGCCACCAGGCCCAGACCGGTCGTGTGCAGGACGCTCGGGCTGTGGTGGGCGGGCATCAGGGCGTCGATCAGGGACGTGGTCTCCGGCGCGGTCAGGTGCAGCGACTGGGCGCAGGCGTCGGGGTCGTCGGCCCGGTAGACGTTCACGGTCCGGGTGCCGTCGCGGTGCGCGATCACCGACAGGTGGCGGTGCTCGCGGGTGGTGAGGTCGTACTGGACCCCGATGCCGGGCAGTGGTGTAGTGCTCATCCGTGGAGCAGGCACAGCTGTCCCCCCTCGTGTTCGTTTCCGTACGTGAACGCCGGTGTGCGGCAGCGCGATCTCGGGCAGGAGCCGGCCGCTCGGCGGACCCATCGTGCCACTTTCCGCCGGGCCGGAATATGGGTGCCGCCACGGATGGACGGCAGCGTTCCACCAGCGTGAGGATGGGCCGGGGAAGTAGGCTCTGCCGCAGGTCAGCGCGCCGGAGTGCGGGATGGTCGCGGGGCCGTGACGGATGCTGGGGGACCGGCTGGAAAGGCGTGTGGCCGTGTCGTTGTACTGGCGGATCTTCCTCCTGAACGCCGGGGTCCTGGCCGTCGCGGTGGGTTTGCTGCTCGGCCCGGTCACCGTCTCCACGCCGGTCCTGTTCGGCGAGGCGCTCGTCCTGCTGGCCGGGCTCGCCGCGATGCTCGTCATCAACGCAGTGCTCCTCAAGGTCGGCCTGGCCCCGCTGGCCCGGCTGAACCGCGCCATGGCCCACGCCGACCTGCTCAAACCCGGAGCCCGCCAGACGGTCACCGGCGACGGGGAGATCGCCGCACTCACGCAGACCTTCAACGCCATGCTGGAGCGGCTCGAAGCCGAGCGGGCCACGAGCAGCGGCCGGGTGCTGACCGCGCTCGAAGCCGAGCGGAAACGCATCGCCCAGGAGCTCCACGACGAGATCGGCCAGACCCTCACCGCCGTCCTCCTCCAGCTCAAGCACGCCGCCGACCACGCGCCCGAACCGGTCCGCACCGACCTCCACCAGGCCCAGGAGACCACCCGCGCCAGCCTCGACGAGATCCGCCGCATCGCCCGCCGGCTGCGCCCCGGCGTCCTGGAGGAACTCGGCCTGCACAGCGCGATCCGCTCCCTGGCCGCCGAGTTCACCACCCCGCGCCTGGGCGTAACCGCCCACATCACCCCCGGCCTGCCCCACCTGGACCCGGCCACCGAACTCGTCCTCTACCGCGTCGCCCAGGAAGGCCTGACCAACGCCGCCCGGCATTCGGGCGCCACCCGCGTCGAGGTCCACCTCCGGCCCCTGCCCCGCGGCGGCGTCGCCCTGCTGGTACGGGACAACGGGCACGGGCTGGGCGAGGCACCGGAGGGCGCGGGCATCCGGGGGATGCGCGAGCGCGCCCTGCTGATCGGCGCCGAACTCCGCGTCGAGGCCGACGCGCGCGGCGGCACCCAGGTCCGGCTCGACATCACCGAGACCACCGACACCACGAGGGCCGCACGATGACCCAGCCCGCCGCCCGGCCCGCCCGCATCCTGCTCGCCGACGACCACACCCTCGTCCGGCGCGGCGTACGCCTCATCCTCGACTCCGAACCCGACCTGACCGTGGTCGCCGAGGCCGCCGACGGAGCCGAAGCCGTCGCCCAGGCCCGCAGCCTCGACATCGACCTGGCCGTCCTCGACATCGCCATGCCCCGCCAGACCGGCCTGCAGGCCGCCCGCGAACTCGCCCGCATCCGGCCCGGCCTGCGGATCCTGATGCTCACCATGTACGACAACGAGCAGTACTTCTTCGAGGCCCTGCGCGCCGGAGCCTCCGGCTACGTCCTGAAATCCGTAGCCGATCGCGACCTCGTCGAAGCCTGCCGCGCCGTGCTGCGGGACGAACCGTTCATCTACCCCGGTGCCGAGACCACCCTCATCCGCACCTACCTGGACCGGGCCCGCAGCGGCGGCCCGCTCCCGGACCGGCCCATCACCGAACGCGAGGAGGAGATCCTCAAACTCGTCGCCGAAGGCCACAGCTCCAAGGAGATCGGCGAGATTCTCGTCATCAGCCCCAAGACCGTGGAGCGCCACCGCGCCAACCTGCTGCAGAAACTCGGCCTGCGCGACCGCCTCGAACTCACCCGCTACGCCATCCGCGTGGGTCTCATCGAACCCTGACCGCACCTGACCGCTGACCAGCTCGTCTCCGCACTTCGCGCGCGGGGCGTACCTGGAACTGGTCGTCGACAGGCCGCCCCTGACGCCGAGGGCGGCGGCCCAGGCCGCCACGGAACTCACCGGCTTCTGCAGCGATACGGTGCAGGACCCGCAGATTGCCGGCGACGCGATGGCCCGGTCCACCGTGTGGTCGCTGTGGTGGGACTGAGCCCGCCGACGTGGGCCCGACCTGGTGGGGCATCGCAGGACGCGCACCCGCCCGCCCGGGCGACGCGACGAGTAGGGTCTGCCGGATGACCGCGACGCCTTCGGACCTGCTGTCCCGTGCGCTCGACGCCTCGGGCGAGCCGCCTCTGCGGCCGCTGCCGCCCGTGGTGGCCGAACTCCTGCGTTCCCTCGACGCCTCGCCCAGGTTGGCGGCGCACCTGCGCGCCGTCCACGACGTCGCGGTCGAGCTCGTCGACTGGGTACGGGATCACCATCCCGCTCTGGCCGTCGACCGCGACGGCGTCCTCTTCGGTGCGGCGACCCACGACGTGGGCAAGACCTTGCACCCCGACGAACTCGCCGGGCCCGGCTCGGCACACGAGGAAGCCGGTCGCGATCTGCTGCTGAGCCACGGGTTCCCGCCCGCCCTGGCCCGGTACGCCGCCACCCACGCCGGCTGGGACGACCCCGCCGTGACCGTCGAGGAGCTCCTGGTCAGCACGGCCGACAAGGTCTGGAAGGACAAGCGCGTCCCCGACCTGGAGGACAGGCTCGTCAAGGCGCTGTCCGCGGCTTCCGGGCGGGAGCCGTGGGAGGAGTACCTCGCGCTCGACGACCTGCTCACCCGACTCGGTTCGGACGCGGGCCGTCGCCTGGCGTTCCAGGCGCAGTTCCCGGTCCACGGCTGACCCGGCCCCGTCGGCCGGCCGCACGGCCAGTACGGTCTGCTCATGGTCGACCAAAGCCCCTCCTTGCCTTCTTCGATAGGCGATGTCGCCCTGTGGGAGCCCGTGCTGCGGCTCCTGCGGGCCGGCGGCAGGGAGGCGCATACCGCGGCAGGGTCAGTCCGGGGAGCGGGCCGTGTGGGCCGGAACGGCTGGAGCCTGCCCCTGCGGGGACGGGTCTCGCCGGCCTGTCGGCGGGCCGTGGACCAGGTACGGAAGGCACTCGCGCGTGCGGGAGTCGACGAGGTCGTCTTCGCGGCGGAGATCCGGCCGACCGGGAGGACCACGCTCCGCCTGACCCGGTACGGCCCGGCCGTGGAAACCGCCTTCGGCAGACCCGATCTCGGCGTGCTCCTCCTGGTCGACGGCGCCCTGCCCGAGCCCTGGCGCCGCCTTCCGGATCCGAGGGCCGGTGCGGGGCCGGCCCCCTCGGCCGATCCGGAGCTGCTGGAACGCACGCTGCGCGAGCGGCTGCCCGACGCCACCGCCGGGGCGACGGACGAGCAGATCGCCGCCGCCGGAGCGCGCCTCGGCGTCGCGCTGCCCGAAGAGCTCGCAGTGCTCTACCGGATGGCACCAGGACACAAGGGTGAATGGAGGGACGCGTACGGGCCGGTGGGCTGCGACCTCTTCACCCTGGACCAGCTCTACGTCGTCGACGGGGCGAGCCGTAGTCCCCGCTGGGCGTTCGCCGCGACGCAGACGGCCGTCACCCGGCCCGATGCCGCGGTGCAGGCACTGGCCGGCTCACCCGGATGGATCGCGTTCGGCGACAACGGCGGGGGAGACCGGCTCGCGGTCGATCTGACGCCCGGCCCGAGCGGCCACTCGGGGCAGATCATCCTGATCGACCACGAGAAGAGTTTCGGCGCCGAACTCGTGGCCGACTCCCTCACCGACCTGGCTCTGGGCAGGCTCAGGAAGGAACACCCCGACCCGCCCGCGGATCGGCTGCCGACGCCGGCCGTGGCCGTGGCCGCGGTGGGCGGCGGGAGCGGGGCCTTCGCGACCGTGCGGGACGCTGCCCACCCCGCCCTGGAAGTCCTGTCCCTCGGCGACGGCGACGGCGACGGCGACTGCGACGGCACGCGGTTCAGCCTCGCCCCGCTCACCGGACTGCCCCGGCTGCGCACCCTCACCGCCCGCCCCGGCACTCTGGCCGACCCCCTGGAGCTCGCCGGGCTCACCGGACTGGAGTACCTGGAGCTCGGCCCGCGGGAATGGCGTGCGCTGCTGGACGCCGGCGCCGTCCCCCGCACCCTGTCGGCCGCCGCCGTCACGCCGTACGGCGACGAGGACCCGGCGTCCGTCGTGGAGATCGCCAACGAACTCCTCGCCCTCTGGGACCGGCCCCGGATCGTCCAGGCCCTGCTCGAAGGAGACCTCGGACCCGTGGCACAGCGGCCGACGACGACGCCGTAACGCCGCAACGCCACGCGCAGGTCAGGCGAAGTCCGGGCACTCCGCGACGAAGCCCTGCGAGACGGACTGCCACACGCCCTCGTCCTCACGTGCGCTCAGCCGGTCCGCCTCCTCGGCGGCCGCGACCAGCTGGGCGGTGGTCAAGTGGGCGGCGGCCGTGAACACCCGCCCGACGTGGCGGCAGAGCGTGATCGGGCGGCGCTCCTCCGAGTACGGCTGGCCGACGACCGCGAACAGGTCGGGCAGGGTCCAGCCCAGCGCACCGGCGACGGAGCAGAGCTGGTGCTGCCGGTGCGGACTCGGCTCCCAGCCCGCCGTCATCCCGAGCAGCGTGCTGCGGGACAGGCCCAGGAAGGGCAGTTCGCCGACGCCGAAGCCCCGGTTGCGGATCAGCCCGTTGAACACGGCGGCGGAGCCGGTCTCGGCGGGACGGTGGTAGGGCGAGACCGGCGGTACGAAGGGCCCCGGGGCGGCGAGGCGCGGCAGCGAGCGGACGAAGCCCTCCAGCAGGGCCAGTTGCGCGTGGTCGCAGTGGCTGGTGCGGAAGGCGAACCGTTTCGTGGCGTCGGGGTCGCGCTCCGGGGGAAGGAGCTCCACCGGTACCGGTCGGCCTGCGACGACGAGCAAGTCGGCCACCGGTATGTCGAGTTCGGCGGCGAGTTCGCCAAGTCGCCCCGGGTTGACGTCGGTTCCGTCGGCCGCGAGGTTGCTGAGGATTCTGAACCGTTCCATACGGCAACGGTAGCCGCACGGTGATCAAGGTCCGACGGTGCGTCGGGGAGGCTCCGGCGGGGCTCCGGCGAGCGCTTCCTCTCACTCCATGTGGATGTCGACGGCCATCTCGTCGTCGTTGGGGTTGCCCTCGACCTCGATGGTGACGCCCGACCAGCTGCCGTCCGGCAGGTTGAGCGCCGGGCTCGTCGACTTGCCGATGGTCCTGTTGCCCAGGGAGGGGTACAGGTCCGAGGAGTCGCCCCGGTTGCCCCGGCCGAAGATCGTGCCCAGGTCGCGCCGGCCGTCGGCCTGCAGCAGCTCGATCGCCAGGTTGTCCTCGTTGTTCACGTTCTCGATCGCTTCGTCGACCGTGTAGACCGAGATGCCCGCGTCCGGCAGGAACGCGTCCTGCCCCCGGCGGCGCCGGTACTCGACGAGGATGTACTGCTCCTCCGCCATCGTGTCCGCGTTCTGGACGAAGAGCATGTCACCGCCCTCCGCGGCCGGCCGCAGCACCACGTCCTTGGTGGTCCTCGTGATGCGCTTCGGCGAGGCCCAGCCGTGGAACATGCGCAGCATTCCGTTGGGGAACACCGGCGTGAGGCCGGAGTTGCCCCAGTTGCCCGCCGCCATCAGGCAGTAGTTGCCCAGGCCGCTGGACTTGGTCGCGTCCAGCCGGCCCGTGTCGTAGTAGTCGGCCCACCGCGCCGCCAGATGGCCCCACTCGTGGGCGCACAGGCCCATCGCGCAATCCTCCGGCACGGTGAGGAACGTCTCCACGGTCAGGCCGGAGCCGACGGCGACGCCTCCCGGCACGCCCCACTTGAGGCTCCAGATGTCGTGGCGGCTCCTGGTCCGCTCGGCACCGGATCCCGCGTGCACGATGAACAGCGCGGTGACCGTGTTCTCCTCCAGCGCGTCGTACGGCCGGAAGTCGATGCCTTCCGCCTTGGCCAGCTTCACCGCGTCCCGGGCCATGCCCTGCGCGTTGCGCGGGAAGTCGCCCATGCCCGAGTTGCCGTCGGCGTAGAAGGAATGCGGCTGTGGCAGCCGGAACCAGCCGTGCACCTCGCCCTGGATGTCGATGCCGTTGCTCCCGAAGGCGTCGAAGTCGCTGATGGTGCGGTAGAACTCCCGCATGCTGCCGGTCGGCAGCGAGTTCGTGCTGAACAGGAGCTTGTCGTAGTGGCCGGGGCGGTGGCCCGGCTGGTGCGGCTTGTCGGGGAAGTCGACGAGCAGGACGAGCGTGTTCACGACGCCCCTGAGCTGCTTGTCGGGCCTGGTGATCAGTTGTCGCTCCGCGCTCGGTTCGACGCGCACGGCGCCGTCGTCGAGGCCGATGAGCCGTTCGGCGCGCCGGGTGGAGCGCCAGGTGTAGTAGTAGTCCTCGAAGGTGGTGTAGCGCGGCAGCCGGCCCGAATCCAGCAGGTCCAGGTATTCGGCGTAGAGCTGGGCCAGCGCCTCGGGGGCCAGCGGGGCCAGGCAGGGGTGCGTGCGGGAACAGTGCGGTGACGAGGGGGATGCATTCGTGCGTCGCATGGCGACCACTCACTTGCTCGGACGATCACAGAGCACGGCCAGGAGGGAAATGACCGCGTTTAGGGCGTATACGGACGCCATCCGTTTATGCTGTACGTATACAGGCTCCACCTGCGCCATGCCGTCGTCAAGGCAGAGCCGGAGCCGGAAATTCCGGAGGTGCGGCCATGGCCGTCCGCAGCCCGCTCAGCCGCCGGCGCGTCCTCGAGGCAGCGCTGCGCGTGGTGGACGAGGAGGGGCTCGACGGCCTGAGCATGCGCCGGGTGGCCACCGAACTCGGCGTGGAGACGATGGCCCTCTACCGGTACACGCCCAGCAAGAACGACCTGCTGGACGGCCTCGTCGAGAGCCTGTTCATCGAGCTGGAGCAGGCACTGGACAGCGCCGCCTCCGCCTCCGCCGCCTCCGCCTCCGCCGCCTCCGCCTCCGCCGCCTCCGCCTCCGCGGACGCCGCCTCCGCGGACGCCGTCGCCGACCCGCGCGACGAGGCCGCGCCGCCCTGGCGCGAGGCGCTCCTGGGCATCGCGAGGGCCATGTACCGGGTGGCCCTCGCCCACCCGCACGTCATACCGCTGGTGGCCGTACGGCCCTTCACGGTCCCCCTGGCCCGCAGGCCCGCGGCGGTGCTGCGCGCCCACGAGCGCCTGCTGGCCCTCCTGGGCACGGCAGGGCTGGACGAGGAGACCACGCTCAAGATGTACCGGGCGTTCATCTCCTGGGTGCTGGGCTACATCGTCATCGAGCTGCGCGAGGTCGTGGACAACCCCGACGAACCAGATCCGGCCTTCCGGCTCGGTCTGCACCGTCTCCCGGTCAAGGACTTCCCCCTGCTCCGGTCGCTGGGCCCGGCCCTGGCCGTCCGCGGCGGGGAGGAGCAGCTCGCCGCCGGCCTCGACGCACTGCTCGGCCGCTACCTGCCCGACCGCTGACGACCCGACCGCGCGGCGTGCGGCTACTCGGCGGCCGGCTTGCCGGGCTGGTCGTGGGTGGCACAGTGGATCCCGCCACCGCCGGTGGCGATCGTGTCGATCCTGACGGGCACGATGTCCCGCTTGGGGAAGTGCTCCCGCAGGATCCCGCGCGCCCGGTCGTCGCCCTTCTTGTCGCCGAACTGGGGCATGAACACGGAGTCGTTGGCGATGTAGAAGTTGGCGTAGGTGGACAGGAATTCGTCGCTGTAGCCGGTGATCCGGGCGGGGTCGGGCTGCGGGAGGTCGATGACCTCGAAGCCGCGGCCCCGCGCGTCCGTCGCCTTGCTCAGCACCGACTTCGCCTGGTCGGACGAGCGTGACCAGGAATCGGCGGGGGTTCCGGGGAACGCCCGGTCCAGGAGGATCACGCCGGGCGCGGTGAACCGTACGAGGCTGTCGACGTGCGCGTCGGTGATGTCCTCGCCGCGCACTCCGGCCAGCCAGATCACCTTCTCGACGCCCAGGAGCGTCTTGAGCTCGGCCTCGATCTGGTCGCGGCTCTTGCCCGGGTTGCGGTTGGCGTTGACGATCGAGCTCTCGGTGATCAGCAGGGTCCCCTCGCCGTCGGTCTCGAAGGAGCCGCCTTCGGAGACCAGCGGGGCCTGGACGCGGGGGACCGCGTACTTCTGCAACAGCGTGCGCCCGACCAGGGCGTCGTTCTTGTGCTCCTGCTTGTTGCCCCAGCCGTTGAAGTTGAAGTCGACACCGACGACCTTGCCGGACTCCTCCACGAACACGGGGACGGTGTCGCGGGCCCACAGGTCGTCGACGGCCAGCGGGATCACCTCCACCTGCGAGCCGCACGCCCGCTGGGCCGCGGCCTGCTGGTCCGGCCTGGCCATCACGACGACGTACTCGTACTCCGCGATGGCCCGCGCCACCCGGGCGATGTCCTCGCGTACGTACCGCAGGTCCTGCTCCCAGACCGACTCCAGCGCGGGCCACGACATGAACGTGCGGGTGTGGCTCTCCCACTCGGCCCCCAGCCGCCGGTCCGCGTCCGTACGGGCGACCGGGCTGGCGGAGGTGGACGAGGCGGGCGAGGCGGCCCGGCCGGAGCTGCCGGGCCCGCACGCCGATGCGCCGAGGGCGAGCGCGCCGACTCCGGCGAACGCGCGCAGGGCCGTGCGACGGGAGGGGAGAAGTTCGGACATGGGGGTCTCCGATCTTGGGCTTGCGGGACCAGGGATCCGGCGGCGATGACCGCCGTGTGGGGCGAGGAGTGGATCGCGGCGCGTGCCCGGTGTGAACAGGGTGCGCGCACTGCCCCGTGAATCGCTGGTACCGCGACGGCGGGTACGGCCTTCGTGTCGCCACCCTGACACTGACTGAAAATTTAGTCAAACCGCTAGGCGTGACGGCCCGCCCCGTGGCCGGCGCCGCCCGTGCCGGCGATGTCCAGGAACGTCCGGAACGCAGGGTCACCCAGGGGGAAGCCGACGCGCCACGCACGCCTCGCATCAGGCGGAAGCAGGAGGTTCGTTTGCGACAATGGCACCCAGCGAAGGGGGAGGGGCGTCGTGAACCAGCCGGCCCGAGGCCGAGGGCCGCGGCCTGAGGACCGTGCCGCGGACGGTCGCGCCGAGCGCGGCCGCCAGTCCCGGGTGAAGATCGCCGAAGCCGTCCTGTCCCTGCTCGACGACGGGGAGTCCAGCTTCCCCGCCGAGCGGGTCGCCGAGCGCGCGGGCGTGTCCCGACGCCTCGTGTTCCACCACTTCGCCGACATGTCCGAGCTGGTGGAGACGGCCATCACCCGCCGCCTGGAGCAACTGATCGAGCAGATCAGGCCGCTCCCGACCGCCGGTCCGCGCGACACTCGGGTGGCGGCCCTGACGGAACAGCGGGCCCGGATCCTGGAGTGGATCACGCCGGCCCAGCTGGCCCTGATGCGCCTGGAAGCCCCGGCGGGCCGCGTCGCCGAGGTCACCCGGGAGGTGCTGGACCTCGCCCGGGCGCGACTGGCCGAGATCTTCGCCGAGGAACTCGGACGCCTTCCCGCCGCACGCCGGGCCGAGGTGCTCCACGGACTGGACGCCGTGACGACCTGGGGCGCCTGGTACCACTGGCGCAGCAGCGGCCTGAGCGCCGAAGCGGCGGCCGGCACGATGGAGACGGCCGTGCACGCTCTGCTCGCCACCACCGACCACCCCCGCTCCGGCCGGTCGGCACCCAGCTGACCCCCCGATTACGCGCGCCCGGCCCGCTCCGCCCGGCGGCCGGTCCCGTGCGCCAACCGGCCGTGCACGGCGGGACCGCCCACGGTCACCAGGACGAACAGGAACCCGGCGGTGATCAGAGCCGGTTCGGAGAACCACAGGCCCGCGATCCAGTCCACGAGCAGCGCCACGGCCACGAGCAGCACCTTCGCCGCCACCAGACCGAAGAACAGGCTCCGGTCCACCGGGGGCCTTCCGATGCGCACGAGACGGCGGCCGACGAAGCGCACCGTCACGCTGACGCAGAGCACCACCACGAGGACGCGCAGTGCGTGCTCCCACGCGGGCGTCTCCCCGCCGAAGGCCCAGACGCCGCCCACGGCCGCACCCACGGCGGCGTAGGCGAGCGTGCGCGCGAGCCGGGGCGCGCGCCTGGGTGACGACGTACGCGGCTCGGTGCGGCTCGGCCGGGAACACACTGGGGCGCTGTAGACGGACATCTCTCGCCTTCCGTGACGGAAAGTGTGCAATAGGAGCAAATTGCAACAAAACAACTTGCACTCCGAGTGTCATATTGTCGGGGTGACTCGTCAAGCCCCGACCCCGTCGGCTGCCATCGTGACCGCATCGCCACGCACCGTAGTCGGCACCCGGAGGTGCCTTCCTGCCTGATGCAGTAGCCGGCCCCCTGCGGCGATCATCCGTCGCGTACGCCAGGTACCGTGACGTACTCGGCGAACGAACACACGGGAGACGCCGGTATGAACGCACCCCCATCACCGCCCGGTACGGAGCGCATTGACGGATCGTCCGTCCGGATCGGCGCTCTCGTTCCGCTGACTCGCCCCGGCTGGGTCGAGGCCGGCCGGCACTTGCTCGCCGGCCTCGAACTGGCCGCTCGCGAGGTCAATGACGCCGGCGGGATCGACGGACGGCCGCTGGAGCTGGTGGTCCGCGACACCGCGGCGGATCCGCAGCGGGCCGCGGCGGCCGTGGACGAACTGGCCGGCCTGGGCGTGGCCGCGCTGGCGGGGGAGTACCACAGCGTCGTCGCCCGCGCCGCCGCCGCCCGGGCCGACGCCCTCGGCCTGCCGTTCCTCTGCTCGTCAGCGGTGCTCGACGCACTCACCGAACAGCCGACGGAGTGGGTCGCGCGCCTCGCCCCGGCGCAGTCCCACGGCTGGCGGATCTACGCGGACCACCTCCTGGGCGCGGGCCACAGCCGCATCGCCGTGGCCGCCCAGCCGAGCGTCTACTGGGCCTCCGGAACCCGCATCCTGCGCGACCACCTCGCTCCCCGCGGCGGCACCCTCATCGAACTCGACGCGAGCGCGCTCACCCCGGCCGCCCTGTGCGACGAACTCGTCGGCCATCGCGCGACGGCCCTCCTCCTCCTGGTCGGCCACCCGGAGCCGGCCGTGCCGATCGTCCGGGCCGTCCGCCGCGACGAGCGCCTCGCCGACATCACGATCGGTGCTCCCGCCGGGCAGCCGGAGTTCGCCGAATGGGCGGCGCTGCTGGGCGAGGACGGCGCCGCGATCCCGTTCCTGCGCTACCTGCCCGAGCACCTCGGCCCGCTCGGCGCGCGCGTCGCGGCGGCCCTGCGCGAGCGGCTCGCCGAAGCGCCCTCGTTCGTCGCCTTCGAGGGCTACGACACGATCGCCGTCCTCGCCGAAGTACTGCGCTCCCACGGCACGGACCGGGCGCGCATCGCGGGATCCTGGCCGCAGGTCGCGGTCGAAGGCACCCGCGGGCAGATCCGCTTCTCCCGCCCGCCGGGCATCGGAGTCCGGCAGTGGGCCTGGCCGCCGGTCCAGGTCGTCGACCGGGACCCGGCCGACCCCGACCGCTTCCGGGTCCTTCACGCCGGCTGACGCGAAGCCACACCGCGGGTCCGGGGCGGGGCCTCGGCCTCGGCCCGGGCCAAGGTCCGGTGCCGGGCCGGGGCCAGCGCCAGGGCGACCAGGCTCAGGCCGAACATGACCACCCCCAGCGGGACATGGAGCGTCGGCTGGTGCGTTATGCCCAACACCACCTGAACCGAGGCGAGGACGAGGAACCCGGTCGCGTACAAGACGGGGCGGGGCGAACCGCCGCCCGGCCGCCAGGCCAGGACCGCGGCGAGCACGTACAGCATGGACGCGCCGTACATCACCCGCGATCCGACGTCATGCAGCATCGCCCCGTACGACGAGGTCAGCAGCAGTCCGGCCGTGACCGACTGGAAGAGGAGGGCCAGGGTTTGCAGGGCGAGCGCGACGTGCGGGAACGTGAGCCTGCCCGGCGCTGTGGTCGTTCGCACGGCCATGACGTGTGCCTCTCTTCTGCCTCGCGGCGGTGGATCGTTCGGGTCCTGCCCATCCGACGACGCAGGCCCGCGAAATGTCAGGCGAACACCGACCTCACAACCCGGCCCCTTGTTTCGTCGAAGGATCGAGAACGAGAACGAGACCGAGACCGAGACCGACGTCGTACGAGGAGAACCAGGCAGTGGCCACGAGCATGAACACCCCGTCCGAGCCGAGACCCGACGATCGGTCCGAGCCTGACCTGGGTGCGGTCGTCGCCGAGCGGCGGCAGCTGATCAACCTCGCCTACCGGCTGCTCGGCTCGCTCGCCGAGGCCGAGGACGCCGTCCAGGAGACCTACACCCGCTGGTACGCGATGTCACGGCAGCAGCAGGAGGCCATCGCCTCGCCCGGCGCCTGGCTGACGACCGTCGCCGGCCGCGTCTGCCTGGACGTGCTCGGCTCGGCACGGGTCCGGCGCGAGCGCTACGTCGGCGCATGGATCCCCGAACCGCTGCCCGACCGTACGGAGTGGATCAGCGGGCGGCCCGCCGCGGCCGAGAACAGACCGGCCGACCCCGCCGACCAGGTCACCCTCGACGAGTCGGTCAACATGGCCTTCCTCGTCGTACTGGAGTCGATGACACCGGCCGAACGCGTGGCGTTCATCCTCCACGACGTCTTCCGCTACCCCTTCACCGAGGTCGCCGAGATCGTCGGCCGGACGCCCGCGGCCTGCCGCCAACTGGCCTCCTCGGCCCGCCGACGCGTCGGCTCCGCCCGTACGCAGGCCGCTCCGGCAGCCCGGCACGCCGGTCTCGTACGGAACCTGAAGGAGGCCTGGGAATCCAAGGACGTCGAGGCCCTCGTCGGCATCCTCGACCCCGACGCCCTGATGACCGCCGACGGCGGCGGCATGGTCGGCACCGTCCTGCGCCCGGTCGAAGGCGGCAGGAACATCGCCCAGTACCTGATCCACATCGCCGACAAGGCCCCCGGGCTGACGCTCGTGGAACGGACGGTCAACGGCCGCCCCGGGCTCGTCGCCCAGCTCAACGGCGCCCCCGCGACCGTGGCCGCCTTCGACATCCGCGACGGCCGCATCACCCACATCTGGGCGGTCCGCAACCCGGAGAAGCTCCGGGCCTGGACCGAGGACGGCCCGCTCTGACCCACGGCCGGCCCAGCCCGGCGGACCGGGGTACGGAAGTCAGGCCAGCCAGGCTCCGTCGCGCATGATGACCCTGCCCCGCAGCTCCGCCTCGCCCCGCCAGGCGCGCACGGTCCTCGGCACCACGCGCAGGTACAGGTAGGGCCGGTCCTCCGTGCGCGGGTCCCAGCCGAACTTGCCGGTGAACGCGTCCGCCGCGTCTCCGGGCACGTCCCGGTCGCCGAAGCACTCCGCCTCGCCCTGCAGGAGCACCACATCGAAGGTGTCCGGCAGGGCCAGGCGCACCCGCGGCTCCGCGAGGACGTTCCGCGCGGTCGCCGACGCCGCGCCGGTGCACATCCACACCGCGCGGCCGTCCCACGCGAACCACAACGGCACCTGGTGCGGCCCGTGATCAGGGTGTGCTGTCGACACCCAGACGTCCCGCTCCGAGGCCAGCCGTTCCAGAGTGTCGCGCCGGCGTTCCGCCACCGGGCGACGTACGAATTCAGTGTTCTGCATGATCGCCGACCCTAACCAGCGGTCGTGGGGCCGCACAACGGCCGTCGGCCCTACTCCCCAAGACCGACCAGCCCTTCAGCCTGCGCCACGCCCCGCCCCGGCCAGTCGAGGCGCTCGGCTCGACCACGCGTCACCCGGCCCGGAAACCGCGTGGCTACCGGTTCGCGGCGCCGTACGCTCCGTCATCAGACCGGCCCCACCAGCGGCCGAACCCCTTCGGAAAGCGATTCACATGACCAGGTAGCGAGCGACGACGACCCTGTGGCGCCCCACCGGCCCCGAGGAGCTCGACCTGGTCCGCGAGCTGGACTGGCGCGCTTGGCCCCCTCGGCTGCCCGAGCAGCCGATCTTCTACCCGGTCCTCAACGAGGACTACGCGATCAGGATCGCGAGGGACTGGAACGTGAAGCACAGCGGCGTCGGCTTCGTCACCCGGTTCGAGGTCGACTCGGACTTCCTCGGCCGCTATCCCGTCCAGCAGGCCGGCGGGCGGACGATCCTCGAGCTGTGGGTTCCGGCCGAGGAGCTGGAGGACTTCAACGCGCACATCGTCGGCCGGATCGAGGTGGTCCACGAGTTCCGCTGAGGCCGGCCGGCCTCAGCGGCCCGCTGCCGGCTCCTGGTGGGGCGCGGGTCCGGCCGCGGGCGCGGGCTCGCGCCACATGGGCCAGATGGCCGGACCGCCCTCCGGGAGCGGGAGCTCACCGGTGACGCGGAAGCCCAGCTTTTCGTAGAAGGGGATGTTGGCGGCCTTGCTGGACTCCAGGTAGGCGGGCTGTCCGAGCCGGTCGCAGTCGGTCAGCTGCTGGCGCAGCAGCGCCGAGCCGACTCCCGTCCCCTGGAGCCCCGGGTCCGTTCCGACGGTCGGCAGGTACCAGTGGGGTGTGTCCGGATGGGCCTCGTGCAGGGCGTTCTGGACCTGCGCGGCCCGTTGCAGCCCGCCGACGCCGAAGACTCGGGCGTAGTGGGGGAGCGCCGCCAGCTCCCGCATCGGGGAGGTGTCCCAGCGGCCGGGCCCCGACCACAGCGCGGCCGCCAGCAGCCGCCCTTCGCCGGTCGCGGCGACCCGTACGGCTCCCGCGCGCGGCCGCTGCTGCCGCTGGGCCAGCTTGAAGTAGCGGGCGATCCGGAGCTCCCGGCCGGCGGCGCCGGGGATCATCCACGCCATGACCGGGTCGTCGGCGAAGGCGCGGGCCAGGAGCGCGGCGATCGCCCCGGACTCGGCGGGTCGGGCGCACCGGATCCCGTACCCGTCCGACGGCAGTGGCATGGGTGGACGTGTGCTCATGAGCCCACGGTAGGCAGCGGGACCGGCCCGCCCCTGCCGTCCGGCGGTGGACACGCCGTACGGGCCACCGGCCGCCGTACGGGGTACGGGCCACCCGGCCGCAGGCCGTCCGCGTCGCCGCGTTCGTTCGAACAGGTGGTTCGGTGTGCCGGGACCGTCCTGCCGCGGTACGGGTACTGCATGGCGCAGAGGCGGGACGACGCGGGTGACGGGGCGGCGCGGGAGCGGACAGGCGGGCGGGGGACCGTCTTCGCCGCGCTCGCGGGCACCCTGATCGGCGCCGTCGCCGGTCTCACCGGAAGCCTGCTCGGCTACCTCGAGGCCAAGGACACCCACCGCAGCGAGGCCGACGCACGACGGGCGGACATCCGGCGCACCGCGTACGTCGAGCTCGCGGCGAGCATCAGCAAGTACGAGCAGCAGGCCACCCAGCTGTTGAACGTCAGCCTCGACCCGGCCAGGACCGCGGAGGAAGAGCGGCGCCAGTTCGAGGACAAGTACGCACCGGCCAACACGGACCTCTCGCGGGCCATCACGACCGTGCGCCTCGTCGCGCCGAAGGACGCCAGGAGGGACCTCGAGGAACTCGAAGCCCGGTCCGCCCGCGTGGGCGAGCTCGCGTCCAACTGGTACGGCAAGGGCCCCGAGGGCGTCGACTTGCGGAAGGTGGAGGCGGAGTTCGACGAGGCGACCAAGCGCCAACTGGCCTCGTTGCAGGAGTTCATGGACAAGGCGGCAGACCAGGCGTTGTGAACGGGCACAGGTCGGCCCCCTGCATCGCGAACCGAACTGCGCACGACCCAGCCGGACTCAGAAGGGTTCGGCTGCTTCGACGAGCCGCAGGGGCAGATAAGGGGACGCGACCCGGATGTTCCAGCCGCGGCGGCGGGCGTGGCAGGCTAGGGCGAGGACGTCGAGGTCGATCGTGGCGTTCGCGTCGTCGGCGCGGTCGGCGACCTGGTGGTGGTCGCGGTGGGCTTCGAGGGCATCGGCCAGAGCCAGGTTGAAGCTCTCCTCGTCTCCCTCCACGAGCTGCGACAGCAGTACGGCCGGCGGCGGGAAGAAGCCCCACTCCCTGGCCTGCTCGACCTCCCGCAGCGCCCGCTCGGCCACCGGCCCGGGATCCCCGCCCTTCAGGTAGGCGTGGAGGGCCTCCCGGTACGCGGCGAAGGCCGAGCCGTCCTTGCCGGCGATCGCAGGGCCCGCCAGGACCAGCGGAGCGAGGTCCTCGCGTACGCCGGTGATCAGCGCGAAGGCGGTGGCGTTCTGCCAGTTGCCGGCGCCCGCGTCCTCGCCCCGCGAGGCCGGATAGCGCAGCTTGCGGCCGTCGACCGTCACCTCGGCCTCGGTGCCCGGCTCCGCCAGGGCGGTGCGGAACAGGGCCGCACCCACCTGGGAGGCCAGCCGCAGGTTCGCGAGCTGGGCGTCCGTGACATCGGCGGAGTTCCCGGCCCGCCACTTGAAGAGCAGCTCCTGGTAGCGCATGGCGCTCCCGAGCCGCCATACGGCGAGGGGTTCTCCGTCCGCCGGGGTGAACGCCTCCCGGGTGTACCGGTCGAACAGGGCCTCGCTCTCCGCAAGCACCTCCCGGTCACACGCCGGCCGTTCGACCACCAGCGGCCCCGCGGCCAGCGCGGCGACCGCGTCGGGACGCCGGTCCCGGCCGAACGCCGCGACCCGGGGCGCGCGGGTCTCGAAGCCGGTGACCAGGGCGTGCGGGAGGTAGTCGGTGTGCACGGCCGGCGCCCAGCCCAGCGTCCGGTACCCGAGAGCGGCCAGGCCGAGCGGCAGGAGCGGAAGGAGACTGCTCGGCGACGCCGTGCGGCCGTGCAGGGTGCTGTGCGCGAGCAGCAAGGCGCTCAGTCCGGAGTCGAAGCCCTCCCGGTCCTCGGCGGCCAGCGCGCGCAGCGTCCTCAGCGCCACGCTCGCCGGATGGTCGAGGAGCGCTTCGCCGGTCTCCTCGGCCCGGTCGCGGACACGGGCCAGAGCGGCGTCGAGCGCGGCGACCTTCGCCCGTGCGCTCGGCGGATACTCCTGCTCGTTCCCGGTGTCGTCGAGGACCTGGGCCATGAAGCCCGTGGCTAGCTCCCGCAGGGGGATCCCCTGCTCCGCGGCCCCGGCGAAGTGCTTGCGCGCGAAGTGGAACGCCTCGCCGTGCCACGTCGCCTTGTCCCTGAGGAGCGCGAGGCAGAACGCGTCGATCCAGTCGCCGGGGGTCACCGTCTCCGGGGGGCCGGCGTCCTCCTCGCCCGCGTCGTAGCCGATGCCGAAGTTCACATAGTCGAGGAAGACCCGGAAGTCGGCGTACGGGTAGTACGCCGCATACGAGACGGCCCCGACCGCGGCCTCGGTGGCGTCCTTGAGCACGGCCTTGGCCTCCGGGGTGTGGAGGCCGGGCGTTTCGACGGAGAGGGCGCCCAGGTAGTCGAGGAACTCGTCGGCGACCGCCTGCCATTCGTACGTCGCCATCCGCCCGGCCCTCGACATGGACCGCACTTGCCCCCCGATGCGATGCGCGAAGTCCGCCCGCGCCGCCGAAACGACTGCCTCGCCCACCTGATGACGCTCTATCCGCACTGCGCTGCTCCTCGTTGTCGCTGGTACGACCAGCCTAGGCGCGACAACTGACAGCACGGCTCGGTACGTCACCGGAGGCGGGGGCGCGCTCAACGGCTCGACCTCGACGTGCCCCTGGAGTCCTCGTGACCCGTGCGGATCTTGCCGTTCGGCTAACATCCAGCGGGGGAAGGGGGGTACGGGAGTGAGTCTTCGGCTGGCGGCGTACGCCGTGTGCATCGAGGACGGGCGGGTGCTGCTCGCCAGTCACGTCTCGCCGAAGGGCGAGGCCACCTGGACTCTTCCGGGCGGCAGGGTCGAGCAGGGCGAGGACCCGTTCGATGCGGTGATCCGGGAGGTTGCCGAGGAGACCGGCTGCGACGCGGTGGTCGAAGCGCTGCTGGGCGTGGACTCGCGGGTGATCCCCGCAGCCGAACGCACCGTCCCCGGCGGGCCGGACCACCAGAACGTCGGCATCTTCTACCGGCTCCGCATCACCGGCGGCCCCCTCCGGCCCGAGCCGGACGACGAGATCACCGAGTGCGTGTGGACCCCGATCCCCGATGTCGCCGGCTTGCGCCGCTCATCGCTGGTCGACATCGGCCTCGCCCTCGCGCAGACCCTCCCGGCGACGGGCCACGTCGCCACGGTCCCGGTCGGCGGCCTGATCCAGCACTGAGGCCACGAAGGCCGTCGAGACAACCACCCACCTGGACCGCCACGGGAGCAATGTGCCGCCTTTCGTCTACCGGATCACCGAATGCGACCCTGAAGACCGCGACCGCGACCGCGACCGGCACGGCAGCCACACCGGCGCTGAGGACACGACCAGCGACCACGGCCCGGTCGAGGCGGCCTACTTGCAGGCGATCGCCGCGTTCGCCGAGGACACGGGCGTCGACCGCCTGGCCGTACGCGAGCCGGGCGTCGGCCGCCACGCCCACTCCGGCCTGGAGCCGGCCATCGACGACGGCCACGGCCTCGCCGGGCCCTTCCCGCCGGACCTGAGCGGATTCCACGACGGTGCCGAAGTACCCCTGTCCGTCGGGCTGGAGTTGGTCCGGGTCATGCTCCGCGACGACGGTGCCCGGTGCTGCCTGGAGGCAGCGGGCGGGTTCACGGTGCGCGTCGGGTGGGACCAGTACGTCTACGTCATCAGCGAGGAGCCCTGCCTCGGCGCCCTCGCCCGCACCCGGGCGCTCGGGCTGTTCCCGGAGCGGCTGGAGCGTTCGCCCTACGACGCGAACGACGCGGACGGCGCGAACGACCCGGACGACGCGGACGCCGAGGACCAGGGCGTACAGCGGCCCGCCGACGGGGACTTCTGGGACCGTCTGCGCTGGTCCGTCGCCATGCGGGAGGCAGCGGTGTTGGAGGAGGAGTACGTCGACGGCGCCTCCCGCCGGCACCGCCTCACCGAAGACACCCTCGACGAGGTACGAGCCCGAATCACCCCCCGTGCCCGGCTGACCGTCTGGCCGGACCCGTCCACCGACGAACCTCATCCCCTGTTCACCGCGGTCCTGCCCGACAGCGACGGCGTCCTGCGCGCGCGGTGGAGGACCGAGCCGACGCAGAGCGACCGGGACTGGGCCTTTCTGAGGACCATCCGCCCGGGAGAGATCTGCACGGGCACGGTCACGGAGATCGCGGACTTCGGTGTGACCTTCGTGGACATCGGAGGCTTCACCGCGATGATCAACCTTCCCGAGCTGTCCTGGCGGCCGTTCGATCACCCCTCCGACATCGTCACCGTCGGCCAGAGGATCTCGGCCGAAATCCTCGACGTCGACATGAAGAGCGAGAGAGTGCCGCTGTCCCTCAAGGCCTTGCAACACGACCCCATGCCGGCGTTCGTGCAGCAGATCGGGCAGATCACGACCGGGGTCGTGACCAGACTCGTCCCGTTCGGCGCCTGCGTCCGCATCGAAGACAGGGCGGACGGCCTCGAGGGGTTCGTGCACCTGACGGAGCTGGCCGAAGGCGACACGCACCGGCCCGAGGACGTGACCCGGGTCGGCGCCACCCTCGCCGTGAAGATCATGGACGTCGACCCGTCGCGGCGCCGGATCGGGCTCTCCCACCTGAAGGCCCTGACACCGCGACAGCGCTGACGCCGCCTACCCGAGGGCGCCCGCCCGGTCCGTCAGCGGGTCAGCCGCAGGGCCAGGCCGTCGAGGACCACCTCAAGGCCGTACGCGAACTTCTCGTCGCGGAACGAGCCGGGATTCACTGCTTCCGCGCCCTCGGGCTCGCCCGCCGGCTGCGAGGCACGGGCGAGGTGGGCGATGAACTCGGCCTCGGTCTGCCCGGAGCGGACGACGGTGGTCAGCCACGCCGACTCGGTCGTGGCCACGCCGATGACGTACGAGTACACGACGTCGATCGCGCCGTGCGGCTCCGGGAATCCGGCGGCGGCGAACAGGGCACCCAGCCGCTCGGAGATCGCCGTCAGATTGGGTCCCATGTACGCGAGGCCCGCCTGGCCCAGTACCGCGCACATCCACGGGTGGCGCAGGGCCGTCGCGCGGAAGGTCACGGCGAGCTGGGTGACGGCCGCGCGCCAGTCCGGGCCGTCGGCCGGAGAGCGGACGATCTCCGCGAGCACCTCGTCCACCGCGAGTTCCATCAGCTCGTCCTTGAGGGCGACATGACGGTAGAGGGAGGTCGCGCCGGCGTTCAGCCGGGCGCCGAGCTTGCGCATGCTCAGCGCCTCGATGCCCTCCTCGTCGAGCATCGCGATCGCCTCGCGGACGATCACCGCACGACTGAGCGCGGGCTGACTCGGCGCCGCCTGGGGGCGGGCCCACACGGACGGGATGGACTTGGTGTTCGCCTTTGCTGCCATGATGCGGATCCCCCTGTAATGCGTACGGTGTTCGCGTCAAGGGTACAGGCTGCCCCCTCGCGCACCCTGTACGCCCACCAGCACCGTGCCCACCTCAGGCGAGGCCAACTCGGCAGCCCACGAAGATGAGTTGCCGAGCCGAGAGACCCGCAGAGCTCCTCAGAGCTCGGCCCTTGGCGCGGATGCACAGAGCGACCCGGCCCGACCCCCGTGGCGGGCCGGGTTGCTCCACGCACCCGCCGTTTCATCGCGACGGAGCGCCTGCCCGGAGGCATGCGAACACTGTACTCCAACCTGAGAACAGCGTACGCATCAGAGTGCCGCCGAGGCGTCGAGTGCGATGGTGGCCATCCCCTGGCTGTTCTCCCTGCGCGCGCCTCGCCCGGTCGGCACGCTCCAGCGATCCGCCGCCGGCGGCGCCGGTGCGCCCGTGGCGGGGCTGACGGCGCGCGAGGTGGACGTCCTGAGGCTGGTCGCGGAGGGGCTGGACACCGGGGAGATCGCTGGGAAGCTCTCCTACTCCGAACGCACCGTCAAGAACGTCATGCACGCGCTGACCACCCGCCTGTACCTGCGCAACCGGGCCCACGCCGTGGCCTACGCCCTGCGGGAGGGCTACATCTGAGAGCGAGCACAACGGACTTGTCGCGGCGGGTCGTCTGCTCGTGCAGCCCCGGGTTCCCCGAGCCGCTCTCGGCCGGGAGGAGCGGTTCGATACGAGATGCTCGCCCACCTCGCCCGGATGACAATGGGGGTAGAAGCGGAGCCTCGACTGCGAAATGAGGGAAGACAGTGGGCCTCAACACTGACCTGACCGATGCGCAGAAGCGTGCGCTCAAGGAGAACTCGGACGACCTGGAGAGGTTGCAGAATCAACTGGATGAGGTGCGCAGAACGGCCCGGTCCCGCCTGGAGGACGCGGGTCTGCCGATGGGCATAGACACGCTCAACTGCCTGGCTTGCATCGGGTGCGACGGATGGTCCGAAGGCGATGACGGCACCTGCGCCAATTGCCCGCACGGCTTCTTCTCGCACAACGTGATCTAGCGGTCACCCATGACAGCAGGGTCGCCGCAGTCACCGGAGTCACCACAGCCACCACAGCCACCGGAGCCACCCGAATCACCGGCGCAGACGGTGCAACGTCTGTTCCCGCTGCTCGCCGAGGGGAAGAGCGCGGAGGCGGCCGCGCTGTTCGCCGACTCGGTGTCGTTCTCGATCCCGCACCCGCCGGGCATTCCGTGGGTACCGGAGGTCGACTCGGCCGAGGGCATGCGGACGTTCTTCGAGCTGCTGCGGACCCATGTCCAAGCCAAGGCCTTCGACCTCCGGCAGGTCATCGCCGAGGGCGAGGACGTGGTGCTCATCGGGCGCATGGTCTCCGACGTCAAGAAGACGGGCCGGGAGATCGACACCGCGTTCGCCCTGCACACCACGGTCCGCGACGGGCGGATCACCCGCTATCACCTGTACGAGGACACCTACGCCGTCGCCAAGGCCTACTTCGATCAGAACTGAGCGCGCGGGCGTGCTCGCGTCCGACCGGGAAGTACCTTCCGCTTCCCTGCTGTTATCAGGTAGTCAGGGAACCGGTGCATGATCGCAGAAGAGACGGAACCGGATGCGCGAGCGCGAGAACAACGAAACCGCCGAGGCCAAGTCGGCTCACAGGGCGAAACGTGAGCCCGCCGGAGGAGGGCTGCCGCAGCAGCGCCTGCTGGCCATGCAGGGCGGGTTGGGGAACGCCGGCGTCGTGCAGCTCTTGCGCCGGTCCGGTCATCCCGGCGCCCAGCAGGAACACCAGCACCGTCTCGGCTGCGGTCACGAGCAGCAAGAACAGGCCACGGTGCAGCGCTCGGCGGTCCACGACGTGCTCCGCAGCGGCGGTCGCCCCCTGGACGACACCACCCGCACGGACATGGAAGCCCGGTTCGGCGCTGACTTCTCGGACGTGCGCGTCCACGACAACGCTGCCGCGCGGGCGTCCGCCGCCTCGGTGGGCGCCCGCGCCTACACCTCCGGCAGCCATGTCGTCATCGGCGACGGCGGGGCGGACCGGCACACCCTCGCGCACGAGCTGACCCACGTCATCCAGCAGCGTCGCGGCCCGGTCGCCGGTACCGACAACGGCGACGGGCTGCGCGTATCGGACCCCTCCGACCGCTTCGAACGCGAAGCGGAGGCCACCGCGAGGCGGGTGACGGCCGGACCGGCCCCCCTCCAGACCGCAGCCCCCGCTCCGGCCGAGGGGCATGCGATGCCAGCCTCCCCGTCGGAGGCGGTGCAGCGAGCGGTGACGGTCGGCGGCGCGCAGGTGGCCGACCCCGCCCGCCTGATCCAGGAGAACGACCTGGACTACCTCCTCGTACCCACGGGCCGGACCGTGCTGGAGTACCTCAAGCGCCCGAGCTTCGGCGCCGTGCTGGGGGCGAAGGACCCCGAGCAGCTCGTCATCGAGGTCGGCCGGATCGCCGCGATGATCGACTTGGTCCACTCCATCAACACCAGCGGAATCCTGGGCCGCAGGACTCTCGTCGAGCAGGGCATCGCCCACACCGGCTCGAACGACCGGGGCGATGCCACCGCCTTGGCCGTGAACGTCCTCGACACGAGAGGGACGGAGAACCCCGACCTCGCCCGGATCCAGGAGGTCGTGACGAAGTCGCTGACGGAGCCCAACAACGGCAGCTTCAGCGTCGCCATGGAACGCCCCCAGGACGACGACATGATCCTGGACGACATGCCCGGGGATCTCGACGCCATCACCCTGCCCGAGAAGGACCTCGCCAACATTCGCGAGGCGGCACAGGGCGACGAGACCCTGACCCGGGTGCTGGCGTCGGCCATGAAGCGCGAGCGGCTCTCCGACGCCCAGGGCACAACAGTGGCCCGGTACGTGTCGCTGCTTCAGGAGCGGACTCAGAACACGGCCATGGCGATCATCAACAGGCCCGGTGACGATGTCGCGGCCCTCTCGCCCGGCGTGAAGTCGTACGAGTCCGACGTGCCCTCCGACAAGATCCAGCCGGGCGACGGCGGGTTCACCTCGCTGGTGCTGCCCGCGTGGTTCGAACCGTACGGTCCGCTGCTGATGACCCAGAAGTGGCCGGACGGGGTCGCCCTGCGGTTCGCCGGAACCAAGCAGATCACCGCCCACTACCGGGCCAAGGGCAATGACTGGCCCGTCACCGTCGAGGCCCCGGACTACGGTTCCGAGATCCAGAGCCAGTTGCAGCAGTTCAAGGTGATCGCCACGCACATCCTGAAGATCTCCAGTCTGTGATGGACCCGGCCGCGGACGACCGGGCGGGTCGGTTCGCGGCCGGTCAGGGGAGCGGTTGGCGCAGCCCGGCGACGAGGAGCGCGACGAGTCGGCGCGCGTCGTAGCGGGGGTCGCTCTCGGCGCCGATGCAGAGGTTCCCGATGCCGCGCATGAGTTGGTAGGCCTCGAGGTCGGAGCGGATCTCGCCGGAGGCGGCCGCCGCGTCGAGGAGCCGGGTGCACACCGGCAGGAGGCGCTCGAGGAAATAGGCGTGCAGCGTCTCGAAGCCCGCGCTGTCCCCCTGCATCGCGGCGGCCAGGCCGTGCTTGGTGATCAGGAAGTCCACGAAGAGGTCGACCCACAGCCCGAGGGCGGCGTGCGGTGTCGGGCTGGTCGCCAGCAGGGCCGGGCCGGCCTCGGCGCAGGCGTCGACCTGGTGGCGGTAGACGGCGATGACGAGGTCCGCCCGCGTGGGGAAGTGGCGGTAGATCGTGCCCGTCCCGACGCCCGCCTCGGCCGCGATGTCGCGCACCGGCGCGTCCACGCCCGAGGTGACGAACACCGCGGCGGCGGCGTCCAGCAGGGTCTGCTGGTTGCGGCGGGCGTCCTTGCGCTTTGACCTGGCCGAGCTTCCCGCGCTCCCGCCGCTGACCCCGGCCTCGCCCCTCTCTCCCCTCTCTCCCATCTCGCCCGTCGTGTCCTTCTCGCCGGTTTCGCCCGTCTCGCCCGTCTCGCCGGTCTTGCCGTTCCCGTTCACCGCGACTTCCTTCCGTGATCTTGCAAAACGGAACAGTGTTCCGTATCGTAAGTGGAACAAGGTTCCGTTTCGTTCATGATGGCAGACCGGAGGGCGGTCGGCCAGGCCGGGCGGAAGTGCCGCACCAAGACTGCGAAGAATCGAACGGAAGGCATCGCCATGTCCGACTCGAACGCCACCATCACCAACGCACAGAAGCCCGCGGGGGGTGCGCCGGCCACGGTCGTATCCGCCAAGCCGGTCGTCCTGCCCGCCCCGGGCCGCGGCGAGGACCTCCAGGTCCGCGTCTCCGCCCCCGCGACCGGCGGCGAACTGCCCGTCATCGTCTTCTCGCACGGCTTCGGCTGGTCGATGAACGGCTACGCCCCGCTGGCGGACTTCTGGGCCGCCCACGGTTTCGTGGTCGCCCAGCCCACCCACCTCGACTCCAGGACGCTCGCCCTCCCCGCCGAGGACCCCCGTACGCCGCTCATCTGGCGCTTGCGCGTCGAGGACCTCACGCGCGTACTGGACGGACTCGACGTTCTGGAAACCGCAGTACCGGGGCTCGCCGGGCGCATCGACCGCGACCGCATCGCCGTGGCCGGCCACTCCTGGGGAGCCCAGACGGCGAGCACGCTGCTGGGCGCACGCGTCCTCGACGCCGACGGCGTACCCGGCGAGGACCTGTCCGACCCGCGCGTCAAGGCGGGTGTACTGCTCGCCCTGACCGGCCTGGGCGACGCCCTGACCCCGTTCGCCGCCGAGAACTTCCCCTTCCTCAAGCCGTCCTTCGACACGATGGCCACACCGGCCCTCATCGTGGCCGGGGACAACGACCGCTCCCACCTGTCCACTCGCGGACCAGACTGGTTCACCGACCCGTACACCTACAGCCCGGGGAGCAAGAGCCTGCTCAC
The DNA here is from genome assembly GCF_042719495.1 of Streptomyces sp. NPDC058525. Classification (NCBI taxonomy): domain Bacteria; kingdom Bacillati; phylum Actinomycetota; class Actinomycetes; order Kitasatosporales; family Streptomycetaceae; genus Streptomyces; species Streptomyces sp. NPDC058525. Next base: position 117,273 of record NZ_JBHXNP010000006.1, on the reverse strand, counting down.
CCTCTTCGGGGCCGAGCACTCGCTCGGAGGGATCCCCGGCTACGAGGTCGCCGAGACGACCGACGAGAGCCCGGCGCGCGTCGCCCTGATCCAACACCTCACCTCCGCCTACCTGCGCAGCGCCCTCTACCCCGAGGACACCGGCTGGAAGGCGGCGGTCGCGGCGCTGGAGGAAGCGCCCAGCCCGCTGGGGGAACTCCAGAGCAAGTAGCGGGGAGCAGTTCGGATTTCCGCGCATGGTCGGGGGATGCGGGGGAATTCGCCTCTCTGGAGGTTGATAACCATGGTTCCCCTGCTTCTCGTTCTTCTGCTCGTCCTGATTCTCTTCGGTGCCGGTTTCGCGCTGAAGATTCTCTGGTGGGTCGCGATCGCGGTTCTGGTGCTGTGGCTGATCGGTTTCGTCGCCCGGCCGAAGGGCGGTAGCGGTCGGTGGTACCGGTGGTAGTGGAGCGGCAAGAGCAAACGCACAACCCGCCGTGACGCACGACGTACGACGCACGACGCACGACGCACGGAACAAGCGGGGAATGACGCGGGATTGGCATCCGCGCAGTCCCCGATTTACCGGAGGAGTTGTTTTCGCGTGACTGAGCATGTGTGGAGTTACAAGGCGACCTCGGGCTACCTGCAGGGCACCGACCTGACTGGCTTCAAGGTCGAGGCGACAGACGGGAGCGTCGGCAAGGTCGACAAGCACTCCGACGAGGTCGGTGACGCCTATCTGGTCGTGGACACGGGTGCGTGGATCTTCGGCAAGGAGGTCCTGATGCCGGCGAGCACCGTCGTCAGCATCGACCCGGAGGAGAGGAAGGTCTTCGTCGACCGGACCAGGGGGCAGATCAAGGACGCCCCCGAGTTCCACCGCGACAAGCACCTCGGCGACGCCGGCTACCGCGATGAGCTGGGCACCTACTACAGCACCGGTGCCCCCTTCGGCGGCCGCCCCGCCTGACCCCCTTCTCGATCCGGCTCGGGCCTCGGCACCCTCCATGGGCGCCGAGGCCCGAGCCGTCCGTGCCTCCGGTCGGGTGAGACGATGCGACCGGGATCCCGGTTCCTGAACGCCCTCAACGCCGGTGACGAAACCCCCGGCACCCCGCGCTACGCCACGTGGGGCTCACCCTGCGACCTCGTCATCAACCCGAGCAGCAGCGTTGCCCTCTCCGGTGCCCTCAACAGCACGACAGCCTGACTCGACCACAGTCAGCTGAGGACCGACCGGACCGTCTACGACGAGGTCAGGACACACGTCCGATAGAAATCCGGATCCGGAGGGGCCGGACCGGCGCATCATCGGGCCCGCCCCGGCAACAAGATCCTCATGACGCGAGAACACGGTCCCGCCGCCCGCCACCGGACCTGGCCGCTGCTGCTCCTGCCGGTCCAGGCAGCCCTGATGACGGGCTTGGGGATGCTGCTCACCGCACCGGCCGCGGACCAGGGGCTGCTGCCGTGGGAGGACCGGGCCAGTCGGTACCTCGCCGCGGAACGCACCGCACCGCTCACCGCCGTCACGCGCTGGTTCTCCGTACTGGCCGACACGCACAGCGTCATCGGCGTGACCCTGGTCTGCGTCGTGGCGCTGCTCGTGCTGCCGCGCGTCCCGTGGCGCGCCGAGGCCTTGTTCCTCGCCGCGTCGGTCGCCGTGCAGTCGGGTGTGTTCCTGCTGGTCACCGCACTCGTACGACGGCCGCGTCCCGACGTCCCACAGCTGGACGGCGCACCACCGACATCGAGCTTCCCCTCCGGGCACGTCGGCGCCTCCGTCGCCCTGTACGCGGGACTGGCCGTCATCGTGCTGCTGAGGACACGCGGCCGCGGCCGATGGCGGTACGCGGCGATGGCGGCCGCGCTGTTCGTACCGGCCGCCGTCGCGCTGTCCCGCGTGTACCGCGGCATGCACCACCCCACCGACGTGGCGGGCGGCCTGCTCAACGGCGCGGCGACGCTGCTGATCGTCGGGTCCGTCGTGCTGTCCGGCCGACGCGAAGCACCGCCACCCGCCACGGCGCGTTCGGTCCCGCCCCGGCGAACGCGAACGACCCTGCGGGACCTGCCGGTACGTTTCTCCGGGCCCGATGCCACCTTCGCGGCGCGACTGGTCCTCACCGCCGCCGTGACGGCCGTGGCATCCGTGCCCTTCGCCCTCGCCCTGGTCCTGGTGGAGTCCCGGTGGCCACCGCTGCACCGCCTCGACCGGGCCGCGGCCGAGTGGCTGCACGAAGCGGCCCTCGGCCATCCCGGCTGGGTGCGCGTCCTCGGCGTCCTCACCGACTTCGTGTGGGACCCCGTGACGCTCCGTCTGCTGGTGGCCCTGCTCGCGCTCTGGCTGCTGACCCGCCGCGCCTGGCGGCTCGCGGCCTGGGCGTCCGTGACCGCGGTGGCCGGCGCCCTGACCGGGGTGCTCGTCAAGGTGCTGGTGGAGCGCGCACGGCCCCGACTGCCCGATCCGGTCGCCCACGCGCCCGGGTACTCGTTCCCGTCCGGCCACGCGATGACGGCCGTCACCTCGTGCGCCGTCCTCCTCCTGGTCCTGCTGCCGCTCGTACCCCGCGCCTGGCGGCCGCTCGCGTGGGCGTTCGCGGTGGTCTCCGCGGTGGGCGTCGGCTACACGCGCGTCGCGCTGGGCGTGCACTGGGTGAGCGACGTGGTCGGCGGCTGGCTGCTCGGCCTCGCCGTGGTCACCGCGACGACGCTGGTCTTCGAGGCCTGGCGGGCGGACACGGGGCGGCGCCGGACGACCGTGACGCGCGAGGGCCTGGAGCCGGAGCTCTCGACGGCCGCCCCCGAACCGCCCCTGGACGTACGCGATGTACCCGATGGGCGTGACGTACGCGACGTACGGGCCTCCTCGGCCGAAGGCCGGTGATGTGCAGGGCGAGGCGGGCCGCAAGAAGGGGCAGTCGGGGGCCGCGCGTCAGCCGGCGGCCCGGCTACACCTGGCCGAGGTCCGAACTCACCCACCGCGACGGACGCATGTGGATCACGATCTGCTCGCCGTGGTTCTTCCACGCGAAGTCGACGTAGCCCTCCACCTTCTCGGCCGGCAGGTACCGCGAGGAGATCGACACCAGTTGCTCGCGCACGGCCGGTTCGGTCGACACCACCGGGCCCTCGACCGACACGTACCGGATCGTCGGCTCCACCTGGTCCACCAGCAGGCTGAACCGGCCCGCGGACGCGATCAGTTCGGCCTTGCGGGAGTCGCGGCCGGTCATGATCCAGATATCGCCGCCGGGGGAGTAGTCGTACCAGATCGGTACCGTCAGCGGCGCGCGGTCATCGCCCGCGCTCACGGCGAGGGCTGCGATGTGGGGTTCGGCGAGGAACTGCTCACGCTCGGTCCGGGACAGTGCCATGGCATCCTCCTTGAGGGCGGAAAGCATTCGTTTCGGCAACACCGTCCCGCCCATGACCATTCCCGGAGCGTCACCCGCCGCGCCCCGCGCGTTTCAGGGGTGGCGTCCGGGTCCGGACGGCGGTCCGGCGAAGGGGGTGGGGGACAGGTCCGCAGGCTCCTCTCCGGGCTCCAGGAGGGTGGCGGCGCTGCCCACGATCAGGGGATCGGGTTTCCCGACCGCGCCCTCGTCCTTGCGGTCGTACGGGGTCTGCCAGAGCAGGCTGCGCATGGCTTCCAGCCGACCGCGCCTCTTGTCGTTGCTCTTCACCACCGTCCACGGGGCGTGCGCGGTGTCGGTCGCCCGGAACATGGCGACCTTCGCGCGGGTGTAGGCGTCCCAGAGGTCCACGGACGCCAGGTCGGTCGGCGAGAGCTTCCACTGGCGCACGGGGTCGACCTGCCGGATCGCGAAGCGCGTGCGCTGCTCGGAACGCGAGACGGAGAACCAGAACTTGATCAGGAGGATGCCGTCCTCGACGAGCATCGCCTCGAAGGCCGGGCACTGGCGGAGGAAGAGCTTGTATTCGCCATCGGAGCAGAAGCCCATCACCTTCTCGACGCCGGCCCGGTTGTACCAGGACCGGTCGAAGAAGACGATCTCACCGGCGGACGGGAGATGGGCGATGTAGCGCTGGAAGTACCACTGGCCCGCCTCGCGGTCGCTGGGCTTGTCCAGGGCCACGATGCGCGCGCCGCGGGGGTTGAGCCGCTCCGTGAACCGCTGGATCGTGCCGCCCTTGCCCGCGGCGTCCCGGCCCTCGCAGATCACCACGACGCGGGCACCGGTCGTGCGCACCCAGCTCTGCATCTTCAGCAGCTCGATCTGCAGGATGCGCTTGGCCCGCTCGTACTCCCCCCGCCGGATCTTGCGGTCGTAAGGGTAGTTCTCGCGCCAGGTGCGGATCGGAGCGCCGTCCGCGTCGAGCAGGACGGGCTGCTCCGGACGGCTCACGTCCACGCTCAGCCCTGCGAGCAGGTCCTCGGCATCGCTCTTCGGCCGGTTTTCTTCCATTTTTGATACATACCCCTCACCCACCCGAAGCACCACCGGCCGAGGCGACCCGTCGACCCGTCGACCCGGCGGAACGTGCCGGGATGGTCGCACGGCGTCGTCGCGCGCGTGGCCGCCGGCCTGGTCAGGGCTGGTTCGCCGCCAGGGTGTCCTTGGCCACGAGACGGCCGTCGGCCCAGCAGAGGCGGTAGAGGTCGACTTCATCGAACAGGTCGCGGCCGGAGCGGTAGAACGCGCAGGTGCTGCCCGGCGGCCGGGGTGCGGAGACGGCGTGGTCGGACGGATACGGAAAGGCGCGGACCGGGAGCAGCCCCGCGAGTTCGGTACGGGACCGCCCCGGCTCCAGGGCGTCGTACCGGGACGGTGGCAGCACGCCCGTCGTCAGCTGCCAGGCCAGGTAGACGGCGGCCGGGACGAAGAACGCCGCTGCGGCGACGGGTGCCGCGTAGGCGGCGAAGGAGCGCCGGCGCGCGGCACGCCGCACCTCCGCGAGCCGCCCGGAAGACTCGGGGGCGTTCCCGAGCCCCGTACCGCTGCCGCTGCCGCTGCCGCTGCCGCTGCCGAAGCCGGGGCCGGGGCCGAAGCCGGGGCCGGGGCCGAAGCCGGGGCCGGAGCCGGGGCTCGCTGCTCGCGCCGTGGCGCGGGCCGGGGCCTGGTGGGGGAGGACGGCGGTGACACGGAAGCCGCCCTGGTGCGGTCCGGTGCGCAGGGTCCCGCCGAGCACCGCCACCCGCTCGCGCAGCCCTGTCAGCCCCCGCCCCCCGGCGTCGGCCGCCCCGCGTCCGGCCGCCTCGTGTCCGGCCGCCTTGTGTCCGGCCGCCCCGCGTCCGGCAGTCCCGGGCCGCCCGCTGCCGCGCGGGGCGGCGGTGTTCACGACGCTCACGCGGGTGCGGTCGGCCTCGTGGTCGATCCCCACCCTGACCTTGCCGCCCGGGGCGTGCTTCACGGCGTTTGTGAGGGCCTCCTGCACCACCCGGTACATCCCGCGCTCCACCAGCGGCGGCAGCACGGGCACGGCCCCACGCCGCTCCCAGCGCACCGGCACCCCGGAGGCCACCGCCTGGGCGAGGAGGTCCTCGACCGTGTCCCGCACGGGCAGCCCGCCGTGGCCCGCCCCCGCATCCGTCCCCGCACCGCGCGGTTCGTGCAGCACGGCGACGGTCTCGCGGAGTTGCTCGACGGCGTCCGCGATCGTCCCGCGCAGCTCGGCGAGGTCGGCGCGGTCGCGGTCGGTGAGGTCGGGGGAGAGCTCCAGGGCGCCGGCGCGCAGCGCGACCAGGCTCAGGACATGCCCGAGCGAGTCGTGCATATCGGCCGCGATGTCCGCGCGTTCGGTCAGCCGGGCCCGCTCCGCGACGAGGTGCTGCCGCTCCTCCAGGCTCCGGGCCAGCCGCCATCCCTCCCGTACGAGTTCCCGCCGGCCGCGCCAGTGCCGTCCCGCCAGCCACGGCAGCAGGAGGGCGGTGGGCACCGCGGCAAGGGTGTAGAACCACCACACGGCAGGCACCCGCAGTACGGCGCAGGCCGCGATGTCGACCGCGAAGCACACGGCGAGCACCACCAGCGGGCCCCCGGCACGGGCGACCCGGACACCGAGCAGACAGCTCAGCACGGCCAGCGACAGGACATGGGCGTTGGCGGGGGTCGCGGTGTCGGCCAGGCCCAGCGCACACAGCCCGTTGACCAGCAGCACCGCGGCCCCCGGCCGGGTTCGGGACAGCGGCACGGCCACCGCCAGCACGGCCAGCGGGAGCAGCAGGTCCGTGACCGGCGAGGCCCCGCCCGCGTCCCGGAACCCGTACCAGGTGGCGGCGGCGAGCACGGCCCACAGCGCCCCGTCGCCGAGGAGCGATCCGGCCTGGGGGATGCGCGGGTGCCGCATGGTGCGTTGCTGCCCTTCCGATCGATGCCGTGACGTGCTCAGGTCGCCTCTGCCGACCCCGCTCACTCCGTCGATTGTCCGCGACGGCGCCCGGCGCCCGGCGCCCGGCGCCCGGCTCGCGGCCGACGCGGCGTCAGGCGTCCCTGCGGCGCAGCACGTACAGGCCCGCCAGGTGCGCCGCCGCGGTCCACGCGGCCACGATGAGAACGCCCGTCGCCGTGGAGTACGGAGCACCGCCGCCGACGCGCATGAAGTGACCGCCCGCCCCGTACGGCAGAAGGTCGTTGACGGCCGCGAGGGTCTCGCCGCCGAGCCCCAGCAGTACGCTCGGCAGCGCCCACAGCAACCCGGCCAGGATCGACAGCGCGCCGGCCGGATGCCGGGTGGCGAAGGCCACGCCGACGGTGAGCACGGCTACAAACGCCTGGTAGGCCCCGACGGCGAGGACCTGGCCGAGCGTCGTGCCCGCGTCGAACGAGGCCCTCCCGTCGAACGCCGCCCAGGCGACGGCCGTGCCCGCGACGGCGAACAGGGCACCGCCGAGGAACGCGACCGCGGCCGCCACCAGTGCCTTCGCCGCCTGGACCCGGTGCCGCCGCGGCACCCACAGCAGCGAGGCCCGTACGGTCCCCGTCGCGTACTCGGAGGTCACCGCGACCGTGGCCAGGACGACGAAGGCGAACTGCGTGACCACGGCGGAGGAGGCCGCCGCGTTCCCGACGGCCTCGACCGGGTGCCCGTTGATGCGGGCGATCGAGGCGTAGTAGTAGGTGAACACACCGGTGATCACCAACCCCGCCAGGAGGCTGAGCCAGGAGGCCCGGACGGACCACAGCTTCGTCCACTCCGACGCGACCGCCCCCGCGAGAGCGCCGGGCGAGCGCCGTCCCGGAGCGTCGTGCACGAGCCCCGGCGCCACCGCCCGCCCCTCATCCGTCGTCACCGTCACTGTCACCACACTGTTCACCCCTTTCACTGTCGTCCCCCGTCTCCGGTGGCGACCGTCGCGTACTCGACACTGCGCGCGGTCAGGTCCATGTACGCCTGTTCCAGCGACACCCGCACATCGCTCAGCGCGTGCAGTCGTACGCCGCAGTGGTGGGCGAGGTCGCCGACCTCGGCCGCGGTCCTGCCCGCGACGGTGACCTCGCCGTCCTCGGCCGTCTCGACGCTCGCGCCGTCGGCCGCCATCAGGCAGCGGACCAGCACGGACCGCTCCTCCGGGTCGGGCACCGAGGCGCGCGCCGACGCGGGCGACGCGGCGGCCAGGAACTGCGTCATCGACGTGTCGCTGAGCAGCCGCCCCCGCCCGATGACGACGAGGTGATCGGCCGTCAGCTGCATCTCGCTCATCAGATGGCTGGAGAGGAACACGGTGCGCCCCTCCGCCGCCTGGTCGCGCACGAGCCGGCGGATCCACCGCACACCGTCCGGGTCGAGGCCGTTGACCGGTTCGTCCAGGACGAGCACGGGCGGGTCGCCGAGCAGTGCGCCCGCCACCCCGAGGCGCCCGCTCATGCCCAGCGAGTACGTACCGGCCGGCCTGCGGGCCGCTTTCGCCAGCCCCACCGTCTCCAGCACCTCGTCCACCCGGCGCACCGGGATGCCGTTGGCCCGGGCCTGGGCGACGAGGTGCGCGCGGCCGGAGCGGGCCGGGTGGACGGCCCGGGCGTCGAGCATCGCGCCGACCGCCCGCAACGGCCGGCGCAGGTCCGCGTAGGGCCGGCCGGCGATCAGGGCCCGCCCGCGCGTGGGATGGTCGAGGCCCAGCACCATGCGCATGGTGGTGGACTTCCCGGACCCGTTGGGGCCGAGGAAGCCGGTCACCCGGCCGGGCCGGATCTCGAACGTCAGGTCGTCCACGGCGAGCGTGCCGCCGTAGCGTTTCGTCAGGCCTCGGAGGCTGATCACGAGAGTTCCTTCGCTGTCGGTCGCGGAGCCCGGCGCACAGGGCGCCGGGCGCGGCGTACGGGACGCGGACGGCCGCCGCGTTTCCCGTACGGCAGCGACGCTACGAGCGCCCGCGGCCCGCGCCCATGGGACGAAGGGAACCGCTGTCCTGCCTTTCGTCGGGGGTGGGCCCGGACCTGGGACGGATCTGCGGGACGCACCGGGGGTGCGGCGGTGAGCCGCCCGTAGGCTCGCCGGGTGGAAGAGACGACATCACCGAGCGGTCGGCCGCTCCGGGTCCTGGTGGCCGACGACGAGGCGATGGTGCGGGCCGGCGTGCGCGCCATCCTGGCCCGGGACCCGCACGTCGACGTGGTCGCCGAGGCGGGGGACGGGCACGAGGCCATCGAGCTGACCCGCCGACACCGGCCCGACGTGGTCCTGTTGGACATCCAGATGCCCGGCCTCGACGGGCTGACGGCGGTGGGGCGGCTGCGCCGGGAGTCGACGCCGGTCGGTGTGATCATGCTGACGACCTTCGGCCAGGACGAGTTCATCACCCGCGCCCTCGAAGAAGGCGCCGACGGCTTCCTGCTGAAGGCCGACGACCCGAGGGAACTCCTCAACGGCGTACGGGCCGTCGGCGCCGGCGGGGCCTATCTGTCGCCGCGTGTGGCCGCGCGGGTCATCGCCGGCATGCGCGCCCACCGGTCGGCACACCCCCACCGCTCCCTGAGCCGGCTGACGGACCGGGAGCGCGAGGTGCTGGCCGGGCTCGGCGCCGGCCTGTCCAACGCGGAGATCGCGGGCCGGCTGCACCTCGTCGAGGGCACGGTGAAGGCCCATGTCAGCGCCGTATTGACGAAGTTGGGCGCGCGCAACCGGGTGGAGGCGGCCATCGCCGCACACGAGGCCGGCCTGACCCCGCCGCCCCGCTGACAACCATCGCCGACAGGCCGTCAGGCGCCATCGGCCGTGAGCCGGCCGATGGCCCGGATGACCTGCCGACGGGTGGCCAGGCGGCGGGCGAGGGAGGCCATCACCCGGATCAGGCCAGTGCGGTGTCGACGACATCGGCGGGTGAGGCGAGCTTGCGGGGACCAGGACGCGCTGGGCGAGCTGCTGAAGAAGACCGTCGAACAACAGCCGGCCGAGGTGTCCGCGTGGGACGCCCTGCGCGCCGGCTTCGAGGTCGTCCTGACCGCCAACCACACACCGGAGCGCGCGCTGGAGCTGTCCCGCCTCATCTTCGACACCCCCTCGCTGCACGCCCGCTACATTGAGAAGCGACTGCGCTGGCAGGCGGAACTGAGACCCGTGATCCAGGCCCGGCTGGCCGCCGCAACCGGCCCGGTCCCTGCCCCGGTCCCCGACCCGCGCGCCAAGGCGATCGTCGCGACGGTCTTCGCCTGCGTCGACACGGCGACCGAACTCTGGGCCGGACACGACGGACGACTCGACCTGGCGGACCCCTACGACCAGTGCCTGGCGGCCGTGCGCGGACAGGACTGAGGCCTCCCGCCGCGGTTTCGCTCCTGGTCAGCGGGAACCTCCGGGGCCGGCCACCCGACTGCTTCGAAGTGTGGAACCGGTCGGTCCCGTACCCCGCCGTGTCGCTCGCGGGCTCACGGGCGCCAACCGGCCGGCTCCCGCCCGAACCATGGACGAGGAGAGCCAGAATGCCCCTGAACCGAAGGCACGTACTCCGTGCCTCGACCGTGCTGGGCGCCACCGGCGCGCTCGCCGGAGCCACCGGCGTCACCGGACTCGGCGCCGGCCCGGCCGCCGCCGCGACCGGGAGCCCCGCCGCCGAAGCACGCAAGCCCCTGAACGTGCACATCGTCATGTACGACGGTGTGGAGGAGCTGGACTTCGCCGCCCCGTACGAGGTCTTCTCGGCCTCCCGTTTCTTCACGGACCGGCCGGTCGACGTCCGCTACGTCACCGCTTCCCGCCCCGGCCCCGTCCGGGCGTCGTACGGGACGCAGGTGCGCGTCGAGCACGGCTGGGCCCCGGAGCAGGCCGACATCATCGTGGTCCCGGGCGGCGGCTACGCTCGCAAGGACGGGCCCGGGGTCTGGGCCGAGATCCGCCGCGGCGCTCTCGTACGCGCGCTGGAAGCCGCGCCGCGGCCCGGGCTCACCCTCGGCGCGCTGTGCACGGGCGTCATGCTGCTGTCCGCCGCCGGACTGACCCGCGGCCGGCCCTGCACCACCCACCACAAGGCCCGCCCGGACCTGGAGCGGCAGGGCGGCGTACTGAAGGACGCCCGCGTCGTGGACGACGGCGAGCTGGTCACCGCCGGAGGCATCACCTCGGGCCTGGAACTGGCCCTGTGGCTGGTACGCCGCGAACTCGGCGCCGACACGGCCACACGCGTCGAGGCCATGCTGGAATACGAGGCCCGCGGCACGGTCTGGTCCCGCTAGGCGAGCGCGACGGCCGCAGTCATGCCCGTGGCTGCGGCTGTGGCCGTCACCGCCGGGAGGCCGACGGCAGCGGCAGTGAGAGGCGCACCTCGAAACCGCCCCCGGGCCGTGCACCCGTGCTCAGCACGCCGTTCCAGATCTTGACGCGCTCGCGCAGTCCGAGGAGCCCCAGGCCCGACCCCGTGTCCGTCGCGGCCGACTCGCCGCCGTGCCCCTTGCCCTGACCCTTGCCCTGCGCACTTCCCTGCCCGCCGCCGTGCCCGCGCCCGTCGTCGCGGATAGTGATCAGGAGCCGGTCGCCGAGATAGCGGATGCGCACCTCGGCCCGGGTGGCACCCGCGTGCTTGACGACGTTGGTCAGCGATTCCTGCACCACCCGGTACGCGCACAACTCCAGCCCCGCCCCGAGCGGCCGCACCACACCCTCCGTATGCGTCTGCACCCTGACGCCGGCCGCCTCGATCCGCTCGGCCAGTTCGGGGATGCGGTCGATGCCCGGCAGCGGCCGCAGCGGCGGCGCATCGCTCTCCCCGTCGGGGCCGACCCTCAACACGCCGAGCAGTCGCCGTAGTTCATCGAGAGCGTCCCGGCCCGCGCCCGCCACCGCGTCCAAGGCCGCCTGCGCGGTGGGCGGGTCGGAGGAGTACACGTAGCGGGCCAGCCCGGACTGGACCGTGATCACGGCCATCTGCTGCGCGAGGACGTCGTGCAACTCCCGGGCGATCCGGATCCGCTCGTCCACCACCGCCCGGCCGGCCTCCTCCTCCTGCGCCCGGGCCAGCCGCACCGTGAGCCGTGCGAGGTCCGCGTTGCGCTGGGCCAGGGTGCGCTGGTTCGTACCGAGGAACAGCGCCACCGCCGGTACGCACACCGCCTGCACCGCGGCCAGGAGCAGCGACACCCCTCCTTGCACTCCGCTGTACAGCACGACCGCCGCCGTCAGCAGCGCCGCAGGTCTCGCCACGCGCGGTGGGCGCTGCGCCGCCAGACTCACCAGAGAGATCACCGGAACCCAGAAGTTCAGCGAGGGCGGGTGACCGAGCGCGAGGTAGCCGGCGTACCCCAGGCACGAAGCGAGGAGCACCGCGACCGGCAGATCCCGCCGCACCGTGAGGGTGAGCGCCGTCGCCACGGTCAGCACATAGGCCCAGCCGTCGAACGGCAGCCAACGCTCCGCCGGGTACTGCGCACCCGCCACGCAGCCCGCCGCCGCGACGCCCACGCCGAGCACGATGTCGGCGGTCCTCCGGGCGGCGGCTGGATTTATGTGCACCGAGGAATGCTAGGGCTGTCGCGATGCCGCGTCGTCAACCCGTCGGTTGAGAAAAGCCCGGCGGGTGACCGAGGCCCGGCCCCAGCCCCAGCCCCGGCCACCGCCTCTCGCCGTCCAGCGCGCTCAGGGGCCGACCCATGTGCCGAAGTCGATGTCGTCGTGGGGTCCGGGCCCACGATCCTTCGGCTGGGACGGGGCGGTCACGAACGTCCAGGCCTGGTTGTCCCTGTCGTGGCAGGTCCACTCCTGGAGGTGGGTTCCCGGCGGCGGTGGCGTCATGGGCGGGTTGTGCGCGTCGAGGCAGCGCATGGCGCCCGTTCCCCGCCTGATTCTGAAGAAGCCCTTCGGGTGGGGTTCGATCTCCCAGAACTGGCTGCCCGTCTTCTCGCACGGATTCGTATGGACCCCGGCTCCGTGCGGGCCGCCGTCGCTTCCCTCCAGGCACATCGGAGTGTCGGGGACGGGCGGCCGCACCGTGGGCATGACCTGGATCTGGTAGACGGGGCCGTGGTGGGCGTCCGCTTCGCTGCTCTTCAGGAAGCGGAACAGCTGACTCTTCAGGCCGGCCTGCGGCCGCACCCTGAAGCCGCCACCGGACTCCTCCGCGACCAGATCGTCCGTCCGCGCGCTCTTGATGTTCCACCAGATGTCGCCGAACTCCGGCGGCTTCCGGTGGTCGGAGAACGGCGGGCACACCCCACCCGGAAACCCGTCACAGTCTCCGGCGAAGGCGCCGGAGGGCATGAGCACAGCCCCTGCCGCCAGAGCGCCGACACCGGCGAACGCGATCCAACGCCGGGACCAGGTGGGACGGTTCATGGCTTTCTCCTCATCGTGGGACACGGTGGAGGCCTCGGCCCGGCCCGCCTTCGTACGCGCGCCAGGTCTCAGCCCGTACCGCCATTGCACCTCGCCGTCCCGCCCGGCCTCACGTCCCTGATGTTCGGGACTTGACAGCCGGGGGACGCGCCTGGGCGGGCCGTTCGCGGCCACCCTTGCCGTGAAATGGCAGTCCGCCGGTCTGTCAAGGCACGAATTCCCGAGGCGCGACGTTACGCGACGGCGGTTCCCTCGAGCTCGACCAGCTGGCCGGGGATCGCCAGCCGCGTCACTCCGAGCATCGTGGAGGCCGGCGCCACCCCCGCGGCACCCAGCCGCGCCGCCAGCACGCCGTAGTGCTGGAAGAGGAGGTCGACGTCGGTCGTGTAGACGTTGAGCCGCACGAGGTTCGCGAGCGTCATGCCGGCCTCGCCGAGCACGGCCTCCAGATTGTCGATGCTCAGCGCCAACTGCCCGGCGATGTCACCGTCGTGCTGGGGCTTGCCGTCGCCGCTCATCGCCGTCTGCCCCGAGACGTACAGGGTCCGGGTGTGTCCGGAGACGAGCTCGCCCTGGTTGAACCCCAGTTCCTGAGACCACGTCACCGGGTTGATCGCCGTTCGTTCCATTGCCCCATCAGCTCCATTCGATTCGTCACGCGTACGGACGTACGCGCTCGACGTCGCAGAAACGAGCCTGGCAACAAATCACGACACCCTCTGTCATGTATTTCGATAAAGTGCGCGCATGCGCGCCGACCGGCTGGTCTCACTCGTCCTACTGCTGCGCCGACGCGGTCGGCTGACAGCGGAGGCCCTGGCCCGCGAGCTGGAGGTGTCCACCCGCACCGTGCTGCGCGACATCGAGGCGCTGTCCGCGGCCGGTGTCCCGGTCTACGCCGAACGCGGCCGGCACGGCGGCTTCGCGCTGCTGCCCGGTTTCCAGACCGAGCTCACCGGACTGAACCACGACGAGGCCCTGGCCCTGTTGACCGCCGGATCGGGGCGCGGCGATCAGGTGTTCGGCCTCGGCTCGGCGCTCGCTTCGGCCATGCGGAAGGTGGTCGACGCGCTGCCCGAGGGCCACCGGACCTCCGCGAGCGACGCCGCCCAGCGGTTCCTCGTGGAACCGGAAACCGACCTGCTCTCACGCCGGCTGGTCACCGACGAGGTACCGCGCACCACGATGATCGAGGTCAGGCGCGCGGTGCTCGCCGGACACAAGCTGCGCATCCACTACGCGGCCACCGGCCAGGCGCCGCAGTGGCGCACGGTGGACCCGATCGGGCTGGTCACCGTACGCGACCGGGGCTATCTGCTGGCCACGAGAGCCGGCGAGGACCGCACCTACCGCCTTTCGCGGGTGCTGGCCGCCGAGGAACTCCCCGAAACGGCCGAGCGGCCGAACCGGGTCGACCTGGACCGGATCTGGCGGGAGCGGTCCGCGCAGTTCCTCTCCGACGGCCACCTCACCTTGCTCGTACGGGTGAACCCGGCCCGACGGGAGGACCTGCTGGACACCGCGCTGGCCGTCCGCGCGGAAGAGCCCGACGCCGACGGCCGGCTGCGGCTGGAGGTGACCTTCCAGGATTCCCGGCACGCCGAATGGGCCCTGTGGCAGCTCGGCACGGACGCGGAAGCTCTGGCCCCGCAGTCGCTGCGCACCGCCCTGCGCCACCGCGCGGCCGCGATGGCCGCCCACTACGCGGACCCGTCCTGAAACGACCCCGACGCGCTGGCCGGCCCGATGCACCGTCAATGGCCCTGGCCCGGTCGCTCTAGCGGGGAGTGGTCAGGGGTAGGCAGTCTTCGACGCCGCCCTCCACTCCCTTGTTGTAGGCGTGGATGCGCTGCTCGACGGAACCGTGGTCGGCGGAATTGCTCCACGGCAAGGTGTCGGAAACGCTGGCGATCGCCGCGGCCGGCTCTTCTTGGTCCCCGGCTTCGAAAATGATCGTTTCATCCTGGCTGGCGCCCTGGAGCTCTGCTCCGGCGAAGCAGTCCGCCTGCAGTTCCCGCCCGATGTCCTGCGCCGGGCTGGCGAGACGGCTCTGTACGGCGTGCCCCCATTCGTGCGCGACGATGAAGTACACGTAGGCGTCCCCGGCCGCGTGGCCCGTGTTCATCAGGTTGATGTCCCAGGCCACGTAGTCCTCGGGGATGCAGTAGAACGCGTTGCCGGGCTCCAGCTTCTCTCCGCCGCACGTGGGGGCGTCCGGCGCGGTGCCGTCGTACAGGCCGAGGACGGTCGGTGACACGTAGGACTCGGTGAAGAACTCCGACCAGTGCTTCTGCCAGAACGCGTCGACGCCCTCCGCCGCCGCGGCGATGTCCTGCTCCAGCGTGTCTTCACCGACGGTTGCGGGCAGGCCGTATGCGTAACCGCCGCCGGTCACGGCGAGCAGCACGGCGGCGAGTGCGGTGCACATGCGCGTCCGAAGCGTTCCGGCCATGATTGCCTCCGCGTCTGAGGATTTCGGTCCCCGAGAAACAATCCGATTCGGCCGTCGATGCGTTCGTGTCCTCGCGCTCGGCGATATCGCACCCCTCCCCTCCAGCACGGCGCGTGTCATGGCGGGCTGCATCCCGTCCCGGCGGCCCGGGACCTCGAGTACGCCGACGCGCACTCGACTCGGCGCACCGCCGGACGGCAGACTCAACACCGAGGAAAGGACCACCGCATGAGTGCCGAGTCCGCACACCAGCTCCCACCGGCCCCGGCCCCGGCTCCTGCCCCGGCCGCCGCCGCGAAACTCCGCGCCCGGATCGCCGCGCACTCTGCCGCCGGCCGCTGGCTCCCCGCCTTCGACCGTGACTGGGATGCCGCGCTGGAGGAGTCGAGGCAGACGTACTACCTCACCGCGCTGCACGATGTCGTCCGCGCATGGCAGGGCCGACTCGACACCGCGCCCGCCGTCGCCGCACTCATCGCCTCGGGCTTCGAGGACACGGACGGCGTCGCCCTGGAGGACGTCATCGGGCCCCGCCGATGACGTGATGCCCCTGCCGGGACGCCCGGCTCAGGCCGGGACGGACGTCCCTGCCGCCCGGTGTGCCTTCTCGTCGGCGTCCGCGAGCCAGAAGTACAACGGCGGCATGACCAGTTCGACCACGGTCAGCGCCACCTGGAAGCCGTCGGGCCACCCGTGCACGGCGACCGAGAGCAGCCGCCCGAAGCCCCCCACCAGGAACACCGCGGCCAGCCCTCGGACAACGCTCCTGGACTGGCTCACCGTGGAGACGTGTACGCGGACGGAGCTGCGCGACACCTGCGTCGGCGCCCTGCTGGGTGCCCTGCGCCCGTTCCTCCGCGCGGACGGCCTTCAGGAAGGTACGGCGGACAGCGAGGCGCTGGTGAGGGCAGCGGCGGACCGCCTAGTCGGTGTCCGTGACCGCCAGTACCGCGATCCGGCGGTGGTCGGGGGAGAGGGCGACGATCCCGTAGTCGTAGATCTCGTTGTGGAACCACTCCGTATCGCACTCGAAGCGGAACCAGGTGGTCTGCACCGCCTGACGCTCCACCTCCTCGGCGGTCGCGTCGAGCGCCGCGCCGCTGAGGCCGGCCAGCGACCACCACGCCGCCCGCCGGCCGTACGCGCCGTGCGCCCCGCCGCCGTACACACCGCCCTCCGACGCGGCACTGAAGAGCATCCGCCAGATCTCCGCCAGGCTCATGCGCGAGATCTCGAACCGGCCTTCGGCAGCGAGCCCTTCGACGCAGGGCATGGGCAGGGTGGGCACGAATGCGGAAACAGTGCCGGGTCCAGTGGCTGCATCGGGGCGAAAGACCCAGGCCCCGTAGCAGCCGAAGTCCCCGGCGTGCGGCGCCGCGACGATCGCCTCGTGCAGTTCGCGCGTCGCCCGGTCGGGCAGCGGCGAGGGCGGCTGCTGTCGAGGCGTCGCGGGCTCCAGCCGGTCCGCGCCGGTGGCGCCCGTCCACACCCCGCCGGAGCCGCTGCCGTCGGCCTTGCGGGTGGGAAAGGGGGCGCCCGTCTCGAAGGGGCGCAGCTCCTGCGGGAGCCACACGAGGGGGCTCCAGCCGAAGCGTCCGGTCGGGCGCAGGGCCGATACGTCGGCGCCGCGCAGCAGCAACTCGTGGAACAGGCAGGACCGCAGCTCGTCGAGCCCGTCGCGCCGCCCGTGCGCGTACAGCAACTCGATGAGGTCGGCCGGTCGTTGTCCCTCGGCGAGGAGCGAGGCGATGAACCGCTCGTTCATCCGCTGGTTCACGGAGGTGCCGTGCTCTTCCATCAGCCGGACCAACTGCTCCAGGCCCGGCCGCCCGGGCGTCAGCGCGAGCATCCGGATCACGCGGGAGAGACCGCAACCCTAAGGCCAAGCCCGGTGCCCCTGGTGTGTCGGCGGTGCGCGGGCGGTGCGTCGGAGGCCGCCGTCCCGCCGGGCGTTCTAGGGTGCTCGCATGGAACAGCGCATCACCCTGGTCACTTTGGGGGTTTCCGACATCGCCCGCGCCAAGGGCTTCTACGAGGCTCTGGGCTGGCGGGGGCAGGAGGTCGAGGAGACGGTCTTCTTTCAGGCGGGCGGGCTCGCGCTGGTGTTGTGGGACCGGGAGAAGCTGGCCCGCGACTGTGGCGTGGAGCCTGGACCGGTCGGCGGACCGGGCGGGTCCGGCGGGTTCGGCGGGATTGGCCTGGCCCACAACGTCCGTTCCGAGGCCGAGGTGGACGAACTGCTCGCCGCGGTACGAGGGGCAGGCGGCAGCATCACCAAGCCCGCCGCCGTCAATGCGATCGGGTTCTACTCCAGTGCCTTCGTGGACCCGGACGGCCATGCCTGGGAAGTCGCGTACAACCCGGGATTCCCCCTCGCCGCAGACGGCTCGGTCACCCTGCCCGATTTCGGCGGTGCGAAGGACTGAAGGACTGATGGTCTGAAGGACTGGTCGCCGATCCGAGCAAGGCCCAGTCGGCCGGAATCCGGACGAAGGTGCGATGATCCTTGCGTGGAGACAGATGCCGAGTGGGACCGGATACGCGAAGGCCTGCGCTTCGGGCAGGTCTTCGAGGGCACCGTGGTGCGGGTACCGCAGCCCGGTGGGATCGGGATCTTCGTGGACATCGGCCTGAGCGTCGGAGGCTTCGTCGACGCTCTGTTGCTGCCGGACGAGAGCGAGGACTGGCCGACGGAAGGCACGGTCGCCGAGTTCGAGATCTGGTGGGCCGACAGCCGTCGGCAGATCCGGCTGAAGCCGTCCGATCCTCGGTACCTGCGCAAGGACTTCACGGCCTTCCTCGCACGCCACCGCCCCGATTGGCCATCCGACCTCGGCCGGCCCGTGCCTGACCCGGTGCCCGTGACCGCCGCCGAGTTGCGGACCCTCTTCTGCCCGCCTGACGGGCCGCCGGCCAACACCCGCTAAGGCCCGTCTCCCCGATCACGAGCGCCGGGATTCCGGTGGGGGCACCGCCATCCGCCCCCAGCCCCGCTCGACCGACCGTCGGCACCGGTCCGGTTCGTCTCCCGCTCCGGTGAACAGCGCGGTCAGCATGGGCACGCCGTTGGCGAGCGCCTGGTGCGGCAGTGGGCCCGTGGAGACGAGCGAGGCGAGGCCGTGCCCGATGATCCAGCTCTGCGTCGCCAGTCCCAGCGGGTCGACCCCGCTCCCGAAGCGGCCACCCGCCTTGCCCCGTTCGACGGCGCGAACCAGGCAGTGCAGGGTCTCGTCCGCGGCGCCGGCGTCTTCGAGGCCGAAGCCCGCGTCGAACATGACGCGGTAGAGATCCGGGCTCTCCAGGGCGTTCGAGAGGTACGCGGCCCCCAGGGCGGCGAGGTCCCGCACCGGGTCCGCGGACATCCTGACGGCCGCGAGTTTGGCCGTCAGCCGGACGAAGCGTTCCTGCCGCAGCGCCGTCCACAGGCCGTCCATGCCGCCGAAGTAGGTGTAGACGGCCATCGCCCGTGACGCTGGTCAACCCCGAGGGACTGCCGAAGCCCGATGTCTACCGGCAGTTGTCGGTCGCCACCGGATCGAAGCTGGTCTTCCTCGCGGGGCAGGTCGCCCGCGACGCCGACGGCCGCCCCGTGGGTGAAGGCGACTTGGCCGCGCAGGTCGAGCAGTGCTATCTCAACATCGCCACCGCCCTCGCCGGAGTCGGCGGCTCCTTCGACGACGTGGCGAAGCTGACCGTCTACGTCGTCGACTGGAGCCCCGAGAAGATGCCGCTGCTGGGCGAGGGCGTGGCCCGGGCCGCCGCGAAGCTGGGCATCGACCCGGTCAAGCCGATCACCCTGCTGGGCGTTGCGGCACTGGGCGAACCGGACCTCCTGGTCGAGATCGAAGCCACGGCGGTCCTCGCGTAGCCGTACGCCGGTGCCGGTGCCGGTGCCGGTGCCGGTGCCGTGGTCGTGGTCGTGTACAGGCCGCCCGAACGGCCCGGCCGCCGGGCATGATGGGGCAGGTGATCACCATTCATCTGAAGTACGAGATCGACGTCGACAAGCTCGAGGACTTCGAGGAGTACGCCCGCCGTTGGGTCAAGCTGGTCAACCGGTTCGGCGGCACCCACCACGGCTACTTCCTGCCCAGCGAGGGCGACAGCGACATCGCCTACGCCCTCTTCTCCTTTCCGGGCTTCGCCGCCTACGAGCAGTACCGGACGGACAGCATGTCCGACCCGGAGTGCCTGGCGGCCTTCGACCTCGCGCGCGAAACCCGCTGCATCAAGCGGTACGAGCGCCGCTTCCTGCGGCCGCTCGGCGGCACGGACGCATAGGGTCGCAAGCATGGCACTGCGACCCGTGCAGGTGAACATCAAGGCCGTCGACAGCACGGCGGTCGGCCGGTTCTGGGCGGAGGCGCTCGGCTGGAGTGCGTACGGCCACGGCGCGACCACCTACGTCGGCCCCGCCGGCGGCCTCGTCCGCCCGGACCCGGTCGCCCTCGGCATCGCCGTCGTTCCCGTCCCGGAACCCAAGACCGCGACGAAGAACCGCGTGCACCTCGATCTGGCCACCACCTCCGAGGCCCACCAGACGGAGTTGGTCGCCCGCCTCCGGGCTCTCGGTGCGAGGCCCGTCGACGTGGGCCAGGGCGACGTGCCGTGGACGGTCCTCGCCGATCCGGAGGGCAACGAGTTCTGCGTGCTGGAGCCCAGGGACGTGTACCGGGACACCGGGCCGATCGCCGCGGTGGTGGTCGACTGCACGGATCCGCAGGCCACGGCCCGGTTCTGGGCCGAGGCGACGGACCGGACCCTGCACGAGGTGGCTGGCGAGGGGGCGGCGCTGCGCTCCGCCCAGGGCGTCGGCCCGTATCTGGAGTTCCTCCGTACGCCCGATGTGAAGACCGTGCCGGACCGGGTCCGCCTCGACCTGCTGCCGTACTCCGGTGACGACGAGAAGGCCGAGGTGGCCCGGCTGCGGGCCCTCGGCGCCACCGACCTCGACCTCGGCCGGGGCGGGGGCGACGTCGCGGGGACGTGCCTGGCCGACCCGGCGGGCCACGAGTTCTGCGTCCTCACCCTGCCCTGAGGCGGTTCCTCACACGTCACACGTCACACCTCGTGCCTCGTACCGGAGGTGCCGTCGGGGTGCGGGAGGGAGTGGGAGCGGAAAGTGCGGCGGTAGGTGTCCGGCGGGACACCGACGGTCCGGTGGAAGTGCCGGCGCAGGGTGGTGGACGTGCCCATGCCGGTGGCCGTGGCGATGGTGTCGATCGTGTCGTCCGTGGTCTCCAGCAAGGCCTGGGCGTGGCGGATGCGTTGGACGTGCAGCCACTGCAGCGGGGTGGTGCCGGTGAGCGATTTGAAGTGGCGGCCCAGGTGGCGTGAGCTCATCCGTGCCTGACGGGCCAGGTCTTCCACGGTGAGGGGTTCGTCCAGCCGTTGGAGCGCCCAGGGGAAGAGATCGCCGAGGGGGTGGTTGCCCGGGGCGGGGACGGGCGTGGCGATGAACTGGGCCTGCCCGCCGTCGCGGTGGGGAGGTACGACCAGCCGGCGGGCGATCTTGTTGGCATTGGACGAGCCGTGGTCGAGGCGGACCAGGTGCAGGCACAGGTCCATGGCCGCGGCCTTGCCGGCGGAGGTGAGCACGTCGCCGTTGTCGACGTAGAGGACGTCCGGGTCCACGGTGACGTCCGGGTGGCGCCTGGCCAGTTCCCCGGTGTGCGCCCAGTGGGTGGTGGCGCGCTTGCCGTCCAGCAGCCCTGCGGCCGCCAGGACGAAGGCGCCCGTGCACAGGGAGGCCACGCGTGCGCCCGCCGCGTGGGCCGCGCGCACCGCGTCGACGAGCTCGGCCGGCGGGTCCACGTCGGTGTCGGCCCAGCCGGGGACGATCACGGTGTCCGCGTGCGCGAGGTGGTCGAGGCCGTGGTCGGGCTCCAGGCGGAAGCGGTCGACCTGTACGGCGCCCGGTCCGCAGACGGAGAACTCGTACCAGGGGTTCACGATGTGGGTCAGGTCCGAGCCGAAGACCTCGATCGCCATGGACAGCTCGAAGTGCAGCATGCCCTCGGTGACGGCCAGCGCGACAGTATGCATGTCCGGAATTGTATGGGCTACGTCGTTCCGGACACTCGTGTGGGGTCCGCTTCCTCGCCAGGATGGTGTCCACGACGGAACGCGGCGGACCAGCTGCGCTCCAGTGGATCAGTAGATCAGCGGATCAGTGGACCAGGGCAGGGGAGCAACTCATGGGATCGGGTCAGACGGTGGCGGTGTTCGGTGCGTACGGGCACACCGGGCGGTTCGTGGTGGCGGAACTGCTGGAGCGCGGGTACGTCCCGGTGCTCGCCGGCCGCGACGCCGACAAGCTGACGGCCTTGGCGCACGAGACCGGCCTGGACGCCCGGGTGGCGTCGGCCGACGACCCGGCCTCGCTCGACGAGGCATTGGCCGGTACGGCGGCCGTGATCAACTGCGCGGGCCCGTTCGCCTCGACCATCGCCCCGGTGATCGAGTCGGCCCTGCGGGCGCGCATCCCGTACCTGGACGTGGCGGCCGAGATCGAGGCCAACCTCGACACCTTCGCGGACTTCGCCGACCGGGCGCGCGAGGCGGGAGCGGTCGTCGTCCCGGCGATGGCCTTCTTCGGCGGCCTGGGCGACCTGCTGGCCACCGCGGCGATGGGCGACTGGACCAAGGCCGACTCGGCGCACATCGCGTACGCACTGAGCAGCTGGCACCCCACCGCCGGGACGCGCCGGTCGAGCGCGGTCACCCGGGAGCGGCGCGGCGCGTACCGGCTGCGCTACGCCGGCGGCCAGTGGGAGCAGCGCACCGACGCCCCGCCCACCCTGGAATGGCCCTTCCCCGAGCCGACGGGCCCGCGGTCCGTCGTCGGCGAGTTCACGATGGCCGACGTCGTGACGGTACCCACCCACCTGTCCATCCCGGACGTGACCACCTACATGACGGCAGAGGCGGCCCGCGAGGTCGTGGCCCCCGACACGCCCGCGCCGGCCGCGGCCGACGCGAGCGGCCGCTCCGACCAGACCTTCCTCATCGACGCCGTCGTGCGCTCGGGCGACACCGAACGACGGGCCGTCGCGCGCGGTCAGGACATCTACGCCGTCACCGCGCCGCTCGTCGTGGAAGCGCTCGACCGCGTCCTCACCGGACGCACCCGTGCGGTCGGCGTCGCCTCGGCGGGGGAGATGTTCGACGCCGCCGCCTTCCTGAGCGCCCTGTCCCCGCACGTCACCGTCGAACTGCTGCCGGAGGCGCGTCGCTAGCGGCGGCCACCGCTTGCCGGGCGTCCGTCCGGGCGTGACGATGAAAAGGGAGGCCTCTGAACCCACCGAGGAGGCCCTTGTGGCCACAGGTACGCGAAAGCGTGGGGTACTGCTCTCCATCTCCGTGGCGCTGGCCGCCGGGCTCGTGACCGCCGGCGGTGGCCCCGCGAGCTCCGCAGGCGCCACCGCCTCCGTACGGGCGCACGCGCCGGTGGGCGTGCCGGCCGCCGCCCCGTCACCGGAACCCACCACGGACATGTCGGCCGCGGCGGAGCTGTTCCTCACCCACGTGCTGGACCTGCTCCAGGAGAAGTCGTTCGAGCGGCACACGGTCGACTGGCCGGAGGTGCGGCGTCAGGCCTTCGCCGAAGCCGCCGGGGCCAAGACCACCGCCGACACCTACGACGCGATCGAAAACGCCGTCAAAGCCCTCGGCAATCCGCACACCGGCTTCCTGAGGCCGGACCAGGCCGCCGCGTTCGACCCGCCCGTCGAAGTGCCCGGCACGGGCGGACCGGTACCCGTACCCCAGGGCCACCTCATCGGGCAGAAGATCGGCTACGTGTCCCTCCCGACCACGGACAAGATCCCGGGCTACGCGCAGGCCGGCGCCCAGCTGGTCCGCACGCTCGACGCCTCCAAGCCCTGCGGGTGGATCGTCGACCTGCGCGGGGACGGCGGGGGAGCCATCTGGCCCAAGCTCGACGCCCTGGCACCGCTGCTCGGTGACGGCCGGCTCGGCGCCTTCGTCGACGCCGACGGCAACAAGAGCGCATGGGAGCTCAGCAAGGGCAAGCTGTCCATCGGCGGAGAGGTCATCGAGAAGGACCTTCAACCGAGCGTCGAAACGGGCGCAGACGGCATCGAGAACTACGTGACCCACAACGCGTACGTCCTCCAGCGCCCCAAGCCACCGGTCGCGGTCCTGACGGGACCCGACACGGCGAGCGCCGCCGAGGCCACCCTGATCGCCTTCCGCGGCCGGCCGCAGACCCGCAGCTTCGGACTGCCCACGGCGGGGCTCGCCACGGGGAACGCCTCGTACCCCTTCGACGACGGCTCGCTCCTCATCCTGACCGAATCGGCGGACCTGGACCGGACCGGGCGCCAGTACGGCAACACGCCCATCGCCCCCGACGTCCACGTGGACTTCACCGAGCAGAACATGTCCCGCGGCGCCGGGGACCCGGTCGTCGACTCCGCACGCACGTGGCTGGAATCCCGGCCGGCCTGCCGCGCCTGACCGGCGGAGACTCGGGCTGCCGGGCGCTGGAACTTGTCAGGAAGGGCCCCTGCCCGATTTAATGAATGAACGAGCATTTATTAATGAGGGAGGGCAGGGATGGGGCGTCCCCGCGGGGTCGAGGACGAGGTGATCCTGCGTGCGGCGGCGCAGGTCATGGGCCGGGTGGGGCCGGGAGGGCTCACCTTGGCCGCCGTGGCCGGCGAGGTCGGGTTGGTGCCCGGAACCCTCGTGCAGCGGTTCGGGTCCAAGCACGGCCTGCTGCTGGCGCTCGCCGACCGGTCCGAGAAGGAGGCGCGCGAGATGACCGGACGGGTGCGTCGGTCGCACGACTCGGCGCTCGCGGCCCTGGCCGCGCTGACGGTGGAATCGACGGCCGCGATGGCCACGCCGGAGAGCTTCGCCCATCATCTGGCGTTCCTGTGCGTGGACCTCGTCGACCCGCAGCTGTACGAGCGGGCCCTCGCCATTCACCGTACGCAGCAGCAGGGCGTCGAGGAGCTGCTGAGGGAGGCGGCCGGGGCGGGCGAGCTCCGCGCCGCAACGGATGCCGTGGCACTGGCCCGCACGGTGCAGGCGGTCATCGCCGGTGCGGGCCTGACCTGGGCGCTCGAACGCGAGGGCACCCTCGAACAGCGGCTCCGGCAGGAGCTCGACGCGGCGCTGTCCCCGCACCTCCCACCCCGACACGGCCACGACCTGGAGGAATCATGACGACCACCGACGCGCGCCCGCTCGCCGGAAAGGTGGCCCTGGTCGCGGGCGGCACCCGGGGCGGCGGACGGGGCATCGCCGTCGAACTCGGCGCCGCCGGCGCCACGGTGTACGTCAGCGGCCGCAGCAGCACGGGCGGACGCTCCGATCTGGATCGCCCGGAGACCATCGAGCAGACGGCCGCACAGGTCACCGCGGCGGGCGGGCTGGGCATCCCCGCCCGAACCGACCACAGCCGTCCCGACGAGGTCCGGGCCCTCGTCGACAGGATCGCCGCCGAACAGGACGGACGGCTCGACGTCCTGGTCAACTCCGTATGGGGCGGAGACCCGTTGACCGACTGGGAACACCCCCTGTGGGAGCAGGAACTGGACACCGGGCTGAGGCTGTTGCGGCAGGCGGTGGAGACCCACGTGATCACGAGCCGGTTCGCCCTGCCCCTGATGGTCGCCCGCAAGAGCGGCCTGGTCGTGGAGGTCACCGACGGCAACACCGCCCGCTACCGCGGTACGTTCTTCTACGACCTGGCGAAGTCCGCGGTCATCCGCCTCGCCGTCGCCCAGGCTGCCGAGCTCAAGTCCCACGGCGTCGCGGCCGTCGCCATCACGCCCGGTTTCCTGCGCTCGGAGGCCATGCTGGAGCACTTCGGCGTCACCGAGGCCAACTGGCGCGACGGTGTGGCCCAGGACCCGAACTTCGCCCACTCGGAGACCCCGGCCTACCTCGGCCGGGCCGTCGCCGCACTGGCCGCCGACCCAGAGGTCATGGCCAAGACCGGCCGGGCACTGGCCACGTGGGGCCTGTACCGGGAGTACGGCTTCACCGACGCCGACGGCACACAGCCGGACTTCGCCGCCCACTGGGCCGAGAACCTGGAAGAGGAGTACGGACCCCTGGGAGACCCGCTGTGACCCTGACCGTCGAAATGTCCCTGAAGCGACATCTGGGCCTCCGGAGCCCCCCGGTCACCTCGGCATACCGTTAGCGGCCCGGACAAACTCCCCGCCCGACAAGATCACCTCATTGAGGTAATCCCACCGGCCTCTCCGGGGCGCACGGGCATCGCCCGATACGGTTCTCAACGGATCTGGACCCATTCCCGGATATTTGTTCCTAATTCGTTGTTGCCTTGCGAAGGAGAAGTCGCCGATGACCGTTGACACCGGCCGGGAAGAGCAGCTGGAGCAGCCTCGGCAGTCGAGCCTGGGGACCGCGGCCGCGCGGAACCTCGCCACGACGACCAAGTCCGCCCCGCAGATGCAGGAGATCACCTCCCGCTGGCTGCTCCGGGTACTCCCGTGGGTGGAGACGAAGGGCGGCACCTACCGGGTCAACCGCCGGCTCAGCTACACCGTCGGCGACGGGCGCGTCGAATTCGTCCAGGACGGCGCCAGCGTCCGGGTGATCCCCCGCGAACTCGGCGAACTGGCCCTGCTGAAGGGCTTCGACGACCTGGAGGTGCTCACCGCGCTCGCCATCCGGTGCGTACAGCAGGACTTCCGGGCCGGCGAGGTGCTCGCGGAGCGCGGCACCGCCGCCGAGCGGATCCACCTCATCGCCCACGGCCGGATCAGCCAGACCACCGTGGGCAAGTACGGGGACGAGGTCGCGGTCGCGGTGCTGGCCGACGGCGATCAGTTCGGTGAGAACGCCCTGCTGGACGCCGACGCCACGTGGGACTGCACGGCCACCGCCGAGACCTCGGGCACCCTGCTCACCCTCTCCCGTGCCGACTTCGCTGCCGTGGTGTCCACGGCGCCCGGCCTCCAGGCCCACATCCGGCAGTTCAGCGCGCTTCCCCTCCAGCGGCAGAACAAGCACGGCGAGGCCGAGATCGCGATGTCTGCCGGGCACACCGGCGAGCCCGACCTGCCCGGAACGTACGTCGACTACGAACTCAACCCGCGGGAGTACGAACTCTCCCTCGCGCAGACCGTGCTGCGGGTCCACACGAGGGTCGCCGACCTCTACAACGAGCCGATGAACCAGACCAAGGAGCAACTCCGGCTCACCATCGAGGCGCTGCGCGAGCGCCAGGAGCACGAGCTCATCAACAACCGGGAGTTCGGCCTCCTCCACAACGCCGCCTACAAGCAGCGGATCCAGACCCACTCGGGCCCTCCCACCCCGGACGACCTCGACGAGCTGCTCTGCCGGCGGCGCGGATCCAAGTTCTTCCTGGCCCACCCCAGGGCGATCGCGGCGATGGGGCGGGAGTTCAACGCGCGCGGGCTCTATCCGGACCACGTCGATCTCGGCGGGCAGCAGGTCCCGGCCTGGCGCGGCGTCCCCATCCTGCCGTGCAGCAAGATCCCCATCACCAAGGAGAACACCAGCTCGATCCTCGTCATGCGAACCGGCGAGGAGAACCAGGGCGTCATCGGGCTGCGTCAGACGGGCCTGCCGGAGGAGTACGAGCCGGGCCTGTCGGTGCGTTTCATGGGCATCGATGAACGGTCGATCATCTCGTACCTGGTCACCACCTACTTCTCCGCCGCCATCCTGGTGCCCGACGCGCTCGGCGTGCTGGAGAACGTACAGATCGGGCGCAGGCGCGACTAGCGGGCCCCGCCCCCTCAACTGCCCCGCCCCCTCAACTGCCCCGCGCCCCACTGCCCGGGCCCCGTGCTCCGGGCCGCCATGCCCCAGGCCGCCATGGCCCGGGCCGCTGCCCGGGCGCGCCCAGGGCATGCGCTTCCCGTGGCATCGGCCTTCCCGGAGCTTCCGGGCCGGTCGGGTATGCCCGGAAGCCAGACAGCTCACCCACCTCACAAGGAGCTTCGGATGCCCGACCCCGGGCTTTCCCCCCAATCGGGCGTGCCCGCCGCTGCCGCTCACTTCGGGGCCTACGTCCTCGCGAACGCCCAGGTCCACGCAACCGCCGACCTCGACGCCCTGCCCGCCCTGCCCGGAGTGCCGGCCGTTCCCGGCATGGCCGCGGAGGCCGTCGTACCCGCTGACGTATCGGTACGGCAACCCGCGGGCGGCGCCGACTCCTTCGGCGACCCGGGTGTCCTCGACCGGATCCTGCGCGGCCCGAGCGGTCTGGGCACGGCCGGTCTGTACCTGACGGAACCTCAAGAGCCCGTACCGCAGCCAGTGTCGGTATCCGAACCGGTGTTGGCGGAAGCGGCGGCCGACGCGGAGACGGCGGCCCCGGCGACGGTGGTCGGCAATCCGGTACCGGGCCTCTACCACCACCCGGTGGCCGAGCCCGATCCCGCGCGGGTGGAGGAGGTCAGCCGCAGGATCAAGGCCTGGGCGATGGACGAGGTCGAGCTGTACCCGGAGGAGTGGGAGGAGCAGTTCGACGGCTTCTCCGTCGGGCGGTACATGGTCGCCTGCCATCCGGACGCTCCGACCGTCGAGCACCTGATGCTCGCCACGCGGCTGATGGTCGCCGAGAACGCGGTCGACGACTGCTACTGCGAGGACCACGGCGGCTCGCCCATCGGTCTCGGCGGACGGCTCCTGCTGGCCCACACCGCCCTCGACCCCCTCCACACGACGGGGGAGTACCAGCCGCAGTGGGCGGAGTCGCTCCACTCGGACGCACCTCGGCGCGCCTACCGCTCCGCCATGGAGTACTTCGTCGGGCAGTCCTCGCCCTCCCAGGCCGACCGGTTCCGGCACGACATGGCCCGGCTGCACCTGGGCTACCTGGCCGAGGCCGCCTGGGCCGAGACGGAGCACGTCCCGGAGGTGTGGGAGTACCTGGCGATGCGGCAGTTCAACAACTTCCGCCCCTGCCCCACCATCACCGACACCGTCGGCGGCTACGAACTTCCGGCGGACCTCCACGCGCTGCCCGCCATGCAACGCGTCATCGCGCTCGCCGCGAACGCGACCACCATCGTCAACGACCTGTACTCGTACACCAAGGAACTCGCCAGTCCGGGCCGGCACCTGAACCTTCCCGTGGTGATCGCCGACCGCGAGGGCGTCTCCGAGCGGGACGCCTACCTGAAGGCGGTCGAGGTCCACAACGACCTCATGCACGCCTTCGAGGGCGAAGCCGCCGCCCTGGCCGTCGCCTGCCCCGTCCCGAGCGTGCTGCGTTTCCTGCGAGGAGTGGCCGCTTGGGTCGACGGCAACCACTACTGGCACCAGACCAACACCTACCGCTACAGCCTGCCCGATTTCTGGTAGAGCCTGCCAACGATGGGACATTCCATGACTGATGTTGACCTTACCGCCGCCACCTCCGTCTTCATTCCCTCCCCGGCGACTGCCTACCAAGGGGACATCGCCCGCTACTGGGACCACGAGGCCAGGCCCGTCAACCTGCGTCTCGGTGACGTGGACGGCCTCTATCACCACCACTACGGCATCGGCGACGTCGACCGTTCAGCGCTCGGCGACGCGGACGACAGCGGTTACGAGCAGCGGCTGATCGCCGAACTCCACCGCCTGGAATCGGCACAGGCCGAAGTCCTGCTGGACCACCTCGGCCCCATCGGGCGCGACGACACCCTCGTGGACGCCGGCTGCGGCCGCGGCGGCTCGATGGTCATGGCCCACCAGCGCTTCGGGAGCAGGGTCGAGGGCGTGACCCTCTCGGCGAAGCAGGCCGACTTCGCCAACCAGCGCGCCCGCGAACTCGGCATCGAGGACCACGTCCGCGCCCGCGTCTGCAACATGCTCGGCACCACCTTCGAGACCGGGCAGGCCGCGGCCTCGTGGAACAACGAGTCGAGCATGTACGTCGACCTGCACGACCTCTTCGCCGAGCACTCCCGCATCCTCGAGGTCGGCGGCCGCTACGTGACCATCACGGGCTGCTGGAACCCGCGTTACGGCCAGCCCTCGAAGTGGGTCTCCCTGATCAACGCCCACTTCGAGTGCAACATCCACTCCCGGCGGGAGTACCTGCGCGCGATGGCCGACAACCGCCTCGTACCGCAGGCCGTCATCGACCTGACGCCCGAAACCCTGCCCTACTGGGAGCTGCGGGCCACGTCCTCCCTGGTCACGGGCATCGAGGAGGCGTTCATCAACTCCTACAAGGACGGCTCCTTCCAGTACGTCCTGATCGCGGCCGACCGCGTCTGACCGACCGCGCCGTCCCAGCCGGCCCGGCTTCCGTCCACGAACGGACGGAAGCCGGGCGCTGGGCCGCGCACACGACCGTCAGCGCCGGCCCTCCGCATCGGCGGTGGTGGCACGGGCCGACCGGGTTTGGGCCCGGAGACGGGCAGCCGGGCACACGCTTCAACAGTGGACATCTCCTGGTGTGGTGGCTACGGCACTCGCCATACGTTGGCGAAGGCCGAGTTCTCGATCGTGCGTCGCTGCCGCACCGCTTCCAGTTCCATCACCGCGTCGTTGACGGCGGCCAGCACGGTCGTCACCGCTTCGCTGCCCGGGTCCGCATCGTCCTGGGCGCCCTCGGCCCGGTGGATCCCGATGGCTGCGGCCAGGGCCGCCAGGACGGGTTCGTCCTCCTCCCAGCGGGTCTGCGCAAGGCGCCGGGCAGGCGTGTCGGCCAGCTCCATGCGCTCGGCCCCGAGGCCCAGGCGGCCGCGCCGCGCACGCGTCAGCAGGCCGTCCTCCTCGAACGCGCTCTGGTAGGCGGCTGCCAGATCACGGCCCCTGCGCCACAGCCACTCCTCGACGTGTTCGTACGGCGCCTGCCGACGGAGTGCCGAAGCCGACGCGTCGAGGAGCCGGTCGTCCAGGGCCGGCTGCGGGCCCGGCACGATGAGGTCGCCGTCCAGGTCGATGGCCTGCGCACTGAGGAGGTCGATCAGCTCGGCGCCCGCGAGGGACAGGGACAGGTCGCCCTGTCCCACATTGCGCTCCGGCTGGGGTTCCAGGGCGATGGTGAACAGGTCTTGCGCCGTGGTCATGTACGGCTCCCTCGTTGTCGGCCGAGCCCGCGTCCCGTCGCGGAGCGGGTCCGGCCAAGTATCGCTCTTGGCACCCGAGGAGCGGATAAGGCCGGCACCGAAGCGGCGGCCGCCCGCGCCGCGGCCGCCCGACGGATCCAGTCCGACGGCGGCCCGGCCCGGCGCATCGCGCGCCGGGCCGGGCCGGCGTTCAGAAGTTCCAGCTCTGGCTCAGTGCGCCGTTGCAGGACCAGCTCACCAGGAGCTGGCCGTTCTCCGGCCGTCCGGCCAGGATGTCGAGGCACTTTCCGTTGACCCGGTTGCGGATCTCGTTGCCGTTGCGGAACCACTTCTGGTGGAGACCGCCGTTGCAGTCCCACATGGCCACCGAGCCCTGGTCACCCAGATGGGGGCCGTAGATCTCCAGACACTTGCCGTTCAGGCTCGACCGGATCTGCTCACCGTCCCACCGCCACTGCTGGTTGGTGTTGCCGGTGCAGTCCCACGTCACGACGGAGGCGCCGTTCTCCTGATGGAACATGAAGATGTCGGCGCACCGTCCGTTCAGGTTCGACTTGAGCAGCGGCGCCGCCGCGAACGCGGGCCCGCCCGTCAAGGTCGCGCCGGCCAGCAGTCCGGTGGCCGCCGCCAGCAGCATCAGTCCTCGTACAGCCCTCATGATTCTCCTTCGGATCGCCGTTGCGCGGTTGCGCTGACCCCTGTCTAGCCACCGGTCGATGTCCGGCGCCGGAACGGGGATTCCGGACATCAAAAGCTGGACAACCACCACCCATCACGGCTGCCGAAAGACACGGAGAGGAAGGCCATGCCACGCCCCGAACGCCCGCTCGCCCCGGACACCGGCCCGCTGACCCGGTTCGCGGCCGACCTTCGGAAGCTGCGCGAGACGGCGGGACGGCCGCCCTACCGGGCACTGGCCAGGAAGGCCCACTACTCGTCCACGACACTGTCGGACGCCGCCGGCGGACACCGGTTTCCGAGCCTCGGCGTCACGCTCGCCTACGTCGAGGCGTGCCAGGGCGACCGTCTCGCATGGGAAACCCGATGGCACGCGGTCGCCGCCGAGCTCGCCGCGAGCGCGAGCGCCAGCGCGCACGCCCATGCCGACGAGCCGGGGGAGACCGGCGGGCAGGGCGCCCCGTACGCGGGGCTGTCGGCGTTCCAGCCGGAAGACGCCGACCGCTTCTTCGGACGGGAGCGGCTGACCGGCGAGTTGCTCGCGAAGGTGCGCGAGCGCCGGTTCCTGACGGTCTTCGGGCCGTCCGGATCCGGGAAGTCCTCGTTGCTGCGGGCGGGGCTCGTCGCCCGCGCGCGGGCCGAGGGGTGGCCGGTGGTGCTGTTCACGCCGGGCCCGCGTCCCCTGGAGGAGTGCGCGGTCCGGCTGGCCGCGGTCACGGGGGAGACGGCCGGCACGCTGATGGCCGAGCTGCGGGCCGACCCCACGGCGCTGCACCTTCGGATCCGGCAAGCGGTACTCGACCGCACACCGGACGTCGACGCACTGCTCGTGGTCGACCAGTTCGAGGAGGTCTTCACCCTCTGCGGGGACCCGGAGGAACGAAACGCGTTCATCGCCATGCTGATCGCCGCCACCACGGCGAGCACCAGCCGGACCCGGGTGGTGCTCGGCGTGCGCGCCGACTTCTACGGACACTGCGTCCAGCACCCCGGATTGGTCGAGGCGATGCGCGACGCCCAGATCGCGGTCGGCCCGATGAGCAGCCAGGAGCTGCGCGAGGCCATCACCCGGCCCGCCGTGCTCGCCGACTGCACGGTGACCGGCCCGCTGCTGGCGGCCGTGGTCGCGGACGCGACCGGTCAGCCGGGCGCGCTGCCGCTGGTCTCGCACGCCATGGCGGAGACCTGGCGCCGTCGCAGCGGCAGCCGCCTCACCCTGGACGGATATCTGGCGGCCGGCGGCATCCGGCACGCGCTCGCGCACACCGCCGAGTCCGCCTACCGGGCGCTGTCGCCGGCGCAGCAGGAGCTCGCCAGAGCGCTGTTCCTGCGGCTGACCGCGCTGGGCGACGGTACGGAGGACACCAGGCGCCGGATCACCAGGAACGAGCTGGACCCGAACCCCGACACCGCCCGCGTGCTCGAATCCCTCGCCCGGCAACGGCTGGTGACCCTGGACGAGGGGTACGTCGAGATCACCCACGAGGCGATCATCCGGTGCTGGCCGCGGCTGCGCGGCTGGCTGACCGAGGACCGGGACCGACTGCTCCTGCACCGGCAGCTCACCGAAGCGACCGCCGGCTGGGAAGCACAGGACCGCGACCCGCACGCCTTGTACCGGGGCGCCCGCCTGGCTGCGGCGCTGGACCTGGCCGCCGCCGACGGCAGCCGGCTGAGCTCCAGGGAACGCCGCTTCCTCGACGCGAGCCGGGAAGCGCAGGCCGGTGAGACGGCGGAGGTCAGGCGGCGGACGGTCCGGCTGCGGCAGCTGGTCACGCTGCTCACCGTGCTGGTGGCCGTCGCGGCGACCGCGGGCGGGCTGGCCGTCGACTCGCGCGACTCGGCCATCCGGCAGCGCAACGTGGCCATCGCGCGGAAGGCCGCCGCGGACGCGGCCGAGGTACGGCAGCACAACCCCGCGCTCGCCGTACAGCTGAACCTGGCCGCGTACCGGCTCGCGGCCACCGGCGATGTCCGCGACCAGTTGATGACCGCGTTCGCGACGCCGTACACGAGCAGGCTCACCGGCCACACCTCCGACCTGGTCTCGATCTCCTTCGCCCCGAAGAGCACGGTCCTGGCCACCGCGAGCTGGGACCGCACGGTCCGGCTGTGGGACACCGGGAACGCCCACCGCCCCGTACAGCTGGCCGTCCTGAACCAGCCGGAGGAGCTGAGGTCGGTGGCGTTCGGTGCGGACGGCCGGGTCCTGGCCACGGCGGGCGAACGATCGGTGCGGCTGTGGGACGTGACGAACCGGCGGGCGCCCGCCGAGCTCAGCACGCTGCCGGACCAGCGGTCCGCGCCGACGTGGGTGGCGTCCGGGCCCGGCGGAGTCATCGCCACCGGGCACAGCGACGGCGCGGCGCGGCTGTGGGACGTGAAGGACCCCCGCCGCCCGCGGCTGGTGGCCGACGTACCGGGCCACACCGGCCCGGTCACCTCCGTGACGTTCAGTCCGGACGGCCGCACGCTGGCCACCACCGGTGACACCACCGCACGACTGTGGAATGTCACCGACCCCGTGCGCCCGCTCCTCCTCGACGTCCTGCGCGGACACACCGATACGGTGACCTCGGCCGCCTTCGGCCCTGACGGCCGGACCGTGGCGACCGGCAGCTGGGATCGCACCGCGCGGGTCTGGGACATCGGCGGCAGCCCGCGGACGCGACAACCGGCCGTGCTGCTGGGCCATTCCGCGATCGTCTGGTCGGTGGCGTTCAGTCAGGACGGCCGCACGCTGGTCTCGGTGGGGGGATCCACCCTGTTCTGGGACGTCGCCGCCCCGGCACACCCGAAGCGGTTCAGCACGGTTCAAGGTGGTGCGTACCAAGCGGCGTTCAGCCCGGACGGCCGTACGTTCGTCAACTCCGACCGGCTCCTGGACCTGCGGGACCTGTCCCTCGCCACCCACGACGACGTGGTCACGTCCCTGGCGTTCAGCCCCGGCGGCCGGCTGCTGGCCAGCGCCAGCTGGGACGGCACCGCACGGCTGTGGCAGGTCACCGGCGGCCGGGCCCTGTGGCCGCTGTCGGTCCTGAACGGGCACACCAAGTTCGTCCGGTCCGTGGCCTTCAGCCCGGACGGGCGGACCCTCGTCACCGCGAGCGAGGACACCACCGTCCGCGTCTGGGACGTGGCCGATCCGCGCGCACCGCGGCTGACCTCGGTCCTCACCCCCGGCTCCGGCGAGGTCGGGGGCGCCGGCTTCGGCCCGGACGGGCGTCTGCTCGTCGTCTGGGCTCAGCAGGGGGCCGGACTGTGGGACATGGCCGATCCGGGCCGACCCCGGCCGCTGAGCCGGATCGGCGAGGGCGGGCCGCACGTCACGCTGGCCTCGTTCCGGCCGGACGGCCGCACGCTGGTGACGAGCACCGGCGAGAGCGGTTCGCTCCGCTTCTGGGACATCGCCGATCCGCGCAGCCCCCGGGAGCTGCCGTCCCCGTTCCGGTCCGACCCCCTGACCGGAGGCGTGTTCAGCCCGGACAACCGTGCGCTGGCCGCGATCCACCGGACGGACAGGACGGTCTGGCTGATCGACGTCAAGGACATGGGCCGCCCGGCGAAGGCGAGGCAGCTGTCGGCGTCCGGCTCCTGGATCTACACGCTGAGCCTCGCCGCGGACGGCCGCCGGCTGGCGGCCGGCGCCGCGGACAGCAAGGCCCTGCTGTGGGACGTGAACGGTACGGCCGCGCCCACGGCCCTCACCGGCCACGCGAACCCGGTACCGGCGGTGGCGTTCAGCCCCGACGGCAAGACCCTGGCCACCGGCGGGAACGACTTCACGATCCGGCTGTGGGACACCGAACCGGACCGGGTCGTGGCCCGCATCTGCGACAGCGCCCACCCCAGGATCACCAAGGCCCAATGGGCGCGGCACTTCCCGGCGGTCGACTTCAGCCCGCCCTGCCCCGCCGATTGACGGCCCTTCGTACGGGGTTCCGCCCTGGAAGGTGACTCGGCGTATCGTAGGAGTGGCGCGATGTCACAGCCCCAGGGAGACGGCCAGGCGGGTCATCTCCGCCGTCGTGTTGATGCCCAGCTTGGCGCGGATGCGGCGGAGGTAGGCGTCGACGGTGTGCTTGGACAGTCCCATGGTGCGGGCGGTCTGCAGGTAGGTGCGGCCGGCGGCGATGTGGCGCAGGGCTTCCTGCTCGCGCGGGGCCAGCGTGGCGGTGGCGGTGGGGGCCGGGGTGTGGGGGGTGGTGAGGGTGAGGCTCATGGGATTTCCTCCGCCGGATCGGCTGGGTCATCACTGCTCGCGCCCTCGAAAGCAGGTGGGCTGAATGCCCGGGTTTGTCTGTTGTTAAAAGACTGGCTGGGTCACGTCGCGAGCGTGTCCGCCGACTGTCACAGGCGTGTGACAAGGGCCGAAAGGCCTGGTCAGGCGGTCGGCAGCGGTCGCGCGGGCAGCCGTTCCGCGCGGATCGCGTCGACCAGGGCCTGATGGTCCCGCTCGTTCTGGTCGGCATAGGCCTCGGCGAAGCCGACCAGCGCCCGGTCGAAGGTATCGCCGCGGCCCAGGTAGGCGGCGATCGCGATCCGGTCGCCCGACCGTGCGTGGGCCCGGGCCAGAGTGATGCCGCACACCTCGCCGAACGTGCTCAGCTGCCCGGGCGACATCGTTTCCGGCATGGCGATCCCCTTCCAGTCGCGCAGCTGGCGGACGTAGAAGTCGCGCTGCACGCCGTCGAGCCCCTCGAGCCGTTCCCAGCCGAGGAAGATGTCGCTGGCCGCCTGCATCAGCCGCTGGCCCGCGACCACGCGCTCGCCCTGGTTGTCGTACCGGCTCGCGCCGACATGGGCGGCGAGCACGGAGGTGTCGGCTTCCTTGGCCTGTAGGAGGAGCGGGTCCCTGCCGTCGCGGCCGAGCAGCAACAGGATCCAGCAGCGCGTACCGACACTGCCGACGCCGACCACCTTGCGGGCCATGTCGACCATCCGGTAGTCCTCCAGGAGCGCCCGCCGGTCGCTCGCGATCGTCCGGCCGTAGCGGTCGAGCAGCTGCCGGAACCGGTCTTCGAGCACACCGCGCTCGACGTCCGGCAGGAGGTCCGCGATCGGAACCAGCAGCGGAGCGTCCGCCGCGATTCTCGGCCGTCCGCCGACCAGCTCCGTGAGCTTCCCGAAAGCCTGCAAGGAGTCACGCGTACGGGCCTTCGCCAGCGCACCGGCCAGCTTCTTGCGCCCGCTCGCGTCGAGCTGATCGGCGGCCAGGGCCTCCAGACGGTCCGAGTCGATCTTCGCGTACCAGACGTCGAGGTTGCCCATGCCCGCGAAACCGCGCATCGCCTCGCGGTACGAGCGCACGCCGGAGCTGACGATGCGCGCGCGCTCGGCGTCGTCGAAGCCGTTCGCCCGGCCCGCGATGACCAGGCTCGCCGACAGGCGTTTGACGTCCCACTCCCAGGGGCCGGGAAGCGTCTCGTCGAAGTCGTTGATGTCGAACATCAGCCGCCGCTCCGGGGAGGCCAACAGCCGGAAGTTCAGCAGGTGCGCGTCCCCGCACAGCTGGGCCGTGATCCCCGAGTCCGGGGTGCCGGCCAGGTCGGACGCCATGATCGCGGCGGCTCCCCGATAGAACCGGAAGGGAGACTCCGACATCCTGCCGTAGCGGATCGGCACCAGCTCCGGTACCCGCGCCGCGGACTGCGCCTCCAGGATCTCCAGCGGGTCGGGCCGGTCCGGGGACGGCCGGTACACGGCGTGCCGCGACCGGGGCGCACGTCTGCGGGCCTCCTTGCCGCGGGCCGCGCGTTCCGCCGGGGTGCTGTGCGGTACCGCTCGCATCGCGGTGGTCGAGGTACGGGCCATCACCGGCTGACCTGACGGGTGGCCCCGCGCAGTGCGAGGGCCATCACCACTTCGAAGACGCCGAGCAGGACGAGCCACAGCCCCAGCAGGCGCGTCAGGGCCACCGCGGAGTCCACCGGGAAGCTGAGCACGACGATTCCGGCGACGGCGCCCAGGGCGCCCAGCGCGAAGAGCAGGCCGCGGTGCAGGAGCGCGCGGTCCGCGATCGCGACGTACGCGGTCAGCACTCCCGTCAGCAGCCAGAACACCCCGACGACCAGGGACAGCGCACCGATCGTCTGCATCGGGTGCCGCAGCACCAGGACACCCGCCAGGAACGCCAGCATGGCGATCAGGACTCCCGCCAGCCTGCTGCCGCCCCCGTCCCTGCTGTGCGAGAAGGCCGTGACGAAGCGGAAGCCGCCGGCCACCAGGAGCTGAAGGCCGATGATCACGGCCAGGATGTGCAGCGTCTCGCCCGGCCAGACGAGTACGAGGATGCCGGGGATCAGAGTCGCGAGGGCGAAGCCGAGCGCCCACTGCCACGAGCCGCCGAGCTGTCTGAGCACGTCCTCGGGGTCGTTCTGCGGGCGCTCGGGCGCTGCGTCGGAGGGTACGGTCATCACGCCTCCCGGGCCGGCCAGAGGCACTCCCGGGCCACCCGATGTGCCTGACTGGCTGCGGCTCCAGTTTAGGCCGGTGCGGTGTGGCTCGCCGCTCCGGCGGGCTCCGCTGACCTCGCGGGGGCCGGGGGTACCTCGTTCGGGGGGTTCGCTCGGGGATCCCTGTCGGGCGGTCGGCGGTTGCCTGTAGTTGTGGCCTCATGATCCATACAAAGGACGACATCAGGCACTCTGCCGCACGGGCGGCCCTGCGCACGGCGGTCCTCGTCGCCGCCGCGGCTCTCGCCCCGCTCCTCGTCACCCCCGTCAGTGCCCACGCCGCGAACACCGCACCGGCCTGCGTCAAGCGGGACGTCGTGAAGCACGAGAAGTACGTGAAGGTGACCAACACCTGCGACGTGGCGATGCACCTGAAGGTGGTCATCGACCGGGGCCCCGACTCCCGCTGTCTGACGTATCAGAAGGGAGAGCAGTGGGAGTGGAACTGGGGCCGCGGTTCCTACGGCAAGGTCGTCACCTGCTGACCCCGGCCCCCCGCCGGTGGCCGGGGCATCGTCAGGCCGAAGACCCGCTGTCGATCACGAGGTCGGTGCCGACCACCGAGCCGGCCGCGGGGGAGGCGATGTAGAGCACCGCGGCGGCCACCTCCTCGGCCTCCGCCACCCGGCCGAGGGGGTTCTCGCCCTTCACCCGCTCGGCACGGCCGGCCTCGCTCTCGCCCGGCTGCAGCGACATCGGCGCGGCGGAGGCGCCCGGGCTGACCGCGTTGATGCGGATGCCCTGGTGGATGTGGTCGAGAGCGGCGGCCCGGGTCAGGGCGGTGACGGCGGCCTTCGAGGTGATGTACGCGGCGGCGTTCGGGATCCGCTGGTGCGCGCCGAGGTTCGAGGAGATGTTGACGATGGTGCCGCCGCCGTTCGCCTTCATATGGGCGATCTCGTGCTTCATGGCCAGCCAGACACCGGTGACGTTCGTCCGCAGCACCGCGTCCCAGTCCTCCTCGCTCACCTCGTCGACGGGTACGGTGCCGCGGAGTATCCCGGCGTTGTTGACCGCGATGTCGAGCGTGCCGAAGCGGTTGACGCTCTCGAGCACGAGGTTCTGGAGCTGGCCTGCGTCGGTGACGTCGGCCGTGACGGCGGCGGCCGTGCCGTGCGCGGCCTCGATGAGGCCGACCGTCTCGTCCAGGGAGGCCGCGGTGCGTCCCGCGACGACCACCGATGCGCCCTCGGCGGCGAAGGCGAGTGCGATCGCGCGGCCGAGGCCCGAGCCTGCGCCGGTGACGAGGACGGTCTTGCCGGTGAAGCGGTTCATGTGGGTGACTTCCTTGAGAGAGGGGTTACTTGGTGCGGTGGTTCAGGAGGGCGACGAGGGCGAAGGCGGCCCCCGCCGCGCCCAGGGACGAGGCGTCGCTGCCCAGGGTGAGCAGGACGGCGAAGAGGATGGTCGGGCCGAACTCCATCGCGGTGTTCAACACGCCCCCGGCGAGCCCGGTCTGCCCCTGCGGTACGCCTTCGGTGGCGAGTACGGCGCCGCCCGCGAAGGAGGCCGCCGTGCCGGCCGGGAGCAGCAGGAGCCCCGGCAACAGCCCGTAGGCGTACGAGGTGTGCGCGTCGAGCCCGGTGAACGCGAGGACGGCGAGCCCGGCCGCGCCCGTGGCCAGTCCGGCGACCGTGACGGCTCGGGCACCGTAGCGGCCGATCAGGGGGCTCGCCGCGCGGCCCGAGGCGATCAGCGTGACGGCGAACGGAACGAAAGCGGCCGAGGTCTGCAACTGCGACCAGTCGCGCACCTGCTGGAGGTGGAGCGAGAGGACCACGAAGGCCATCGCGGTGCCGCAGGCGCTCATGGCGATGGCGGTGAGGGCGAGGGCCCGCCGCCGGTCGAGCAGGAAGCGGGGCGGCAGCAGCGGGTCGGCGCCCCGGCGCTCGGCGTACCAGAACGCGGCCAGCAGCGCTGCTCCGGCGAGCAGCGGCACGAGCACCGCGGCCGAGGACCAGGAGTGGGCCTCGGTGACGACGAGCCCGCAACTGGCCAGGGTGATCCCGACGGTGGCGAGCAGGGCCCCGGGCAGGTCGAGGGTCCTGCTCCGGTCGGGTGCGGTGTCCGGCAGCAGCCGCGGCGTGAGGGCGAGGGCCGCGATCGCCACCACGAGCGGTACGGCGAAGGTCCAACGCCACGACAGCAGCGACGAGATGACCCCGGAGAGCAGATTGCCGGCCGTCGCGCCGAGCACGGACAGCCCGCCCCACGTGGCCATGGCCTTGCCGTAGGCGGCCGAAGAGGGGAAGACGGCGCGCAGCACCGCCATGGCGGCCGGCGCGACCAGGGCCGCGCCCGCGCCCTGTGCGAAGCGCGCCGCGAGCAGTGCCTCGATGCCGGGGGCGAGCGGGGCGGCGGCCGAGGCGCCGGCGAAGAGGGCCAGGCCGGCGGTGAGGACGCGCCGGCCGCCGTAGCGGTCGGCGAGGCGTCCGCCGAACAGCAGCAGCCCGGCGAAGGTCAGTCCGTAGGCGGCGCTGAGCAGGATCAAGTCGGAGCGTTGCAGGCCTAGTTCATGCCCGATGCGGGGCAGCGGCACGTTGATCGCGGCGAGCGTGAAGATCAGCACGGCCTGGACGCCGCCGAGCAGGACGAAGGCGTAGCGGTGGCGCGTGGCGGAGACCGGGGCGGCGTCTGCGGCGGCGGCCGCGGCGGTCCTCTCCTGCGTTTTCATGTCCCACCATTCTTGACTGATCGGTTCAATATCTGGGCATGAAGAAGGAAGCCGGGTGGCTTCGGTGCGTGCCGTTCGGATGGGTCGGTTTGGTTTGGTTCGGTTTGGTGCGGCTTAGGTTGGGGTTGAGGTCAGTCCAGCAGGGTCAGTGCCTGCTCGGCCGCGTCCCGTACCCGGGCGGGGTCGCTCGACGCCTTGCCGACGACCCGAAGGCCCTGTAGCAGGACCAGCAGCATGCGGGCCAGTGCGTGCGGATCCCGGTGCTCGGGCAGCTCGCCCTGGGCCCGGGCCCGTACGAGTGCGGAGTGCAGTACGGCTTCGAGGTGTTCCCAGCTGGTCTCGACCCGGCGGGCCGCGGTGTGGTCGTGCGCGGCCAACTCGGCCGCCGTGTTGGTGACGAAGCAGCCGTTCAGCCGGGTTCCGGGGGAGGCGGCCTCCGCGGCGAAGCGCCGTACCAGCGCCCGAACCGCAGGCAGGGCGGGCCCCGGCTGGGACAGCTCCGACAGGAGCGGCGGGTTGTGCGTCTCGGCGTACCGGTCCATCGCCTTCAGGTACAGCTCGTGCTTGCTGCCGAAGGTCGCGTAGAGGCTGGCGCGGCCGATGCCCAGGTGGTCGACGAGGTCCGTCAGCGACGTCGCCTCGTAGCCGCGCTGCCAGAACAGCTCGAGGGCTGACTGCAGCGCGGCGTCGGGGTCGAATTCCTTGGTCCGGGCCATGCTGAAGATCATAAGCCTATCTAGAACGATCGGTCAATAATCCTGTGTCGGCCCTGTGTTGGGGTCGGGGGCGGGCGATACTGGCCGGACGATCTTCGGGCGGGGGCAGTGGTGGACGGGTGGCTGTTGCGGCAGGTCCGGCAGCCGGGTTGCTGATCTCCCTGGTGACCGCGCCGGTCGGGGTCTCCGGAGCGGTGTTCCTGCTTCCGGTGCAGCTCAGCCTCTTCGGCGTCCCGAACCCGGCCGTCACCCCGACGAACCTCCGGTACAACGTCGTCGCCGGCCCGGCGCCCTGTGGCGGTACCACCGGACGGCACTCTGCGGTCGCCGCTCACCCGCCACCTGGTGATCGGGACCCTGCCCGGGGTGGTCGCCGGAGCCGCCCTCAGGGTCTTCGCACTGCCGGGTCCCGCGGTCTTCCGCGTACTGATCGCCGCTCTCGTCAGGTAGTCGTCCGCCCCGGTGTCCAGGCCACGGGCCTCGTCGAGTTCCTCGTCCCTGGCCGTCAGCATCAGCACCGGCGTGTCGACGCCCAGCGCCCTGAGCCGTGCGCACACGGCGAACCCGTCCAGCGACGGCAGCATGACATCCAGGACGATCGCCGCGAAGCCGGCCGTGGCGGCGAGGTCCACGGCGGACAGGCCGTCCGCCGTGTGCGTGACCGTGTACCCCGCGGCCTCCAGGCCGTCCCGCACAGCGGCCGCGATCACCGGGTCGTCCTCCACCACCAGAATGTCCACCACGCCAGCATGGCACCGCGGAGGCGGCCCACCGCGCACGGCCCCGCGGGGATCGGGTGCGCGCGGAAGCCGGCCGTCCGCCCGTACCGCCGCGCCTCCGGCCTTGAGGAAC
This sequence comes from Streptomyces sp. NPDC058525, assembly GCF_042719495.1. Lineage (NCBI taxonomy): Bacteria > Bacillati > Actinomycetota > Actinomycetes > Kitasatosporales > Streptomycetaceae > Streptomyces > Streptomyces sp. NPDC058525. The sequence continues at coordinate 75,697 of NZ_JBHXNP010000006.1, read as the reverse complement.
GGTTAAGGATGACCTGCGCATAGTGGGGCCCCCGCGGGGCCACCGGCCCATGTCGAGCGGCCTGCCGGTGCATCGGCCTCTTGCCCGTCACCGCGCCCCGCCCTTCCCCCAAGGATGTCCTGCACTACCGAAAGACGTGCCCTCACATGCGCATTTCCTTCCTCCTTCACAACGCCTACGGCATCGGAGGCACGATCAGGTCGACGTTCAACCTCGCCGGGGCACTGGCGGAGCAGCACGACGTCGAGATCGTCTCGGTGCTCCGCCACCGCAGCGTGCCGACCATGGGCGTGCCCCCCAAGGTGCGTCTGACCCCGCTGGTCGACTTGCGCGCAACCGCCCCGGACACCGACATCGACGATCCCCGCCATGCCCGGCCGGCCCGGGTCTTCCCCCGCGCGGACGGCCGGCACGGGCAGTACAGCCGCCTGACCGACGAACGCATCGGCCGGCACCTGTCGGCGCTGGACGCCGACGTGGTCGTCGGGACCAGGCCGGGGCTGAACGTGCACATCGCCCGCCAGGCGCACCGCGCCGCCATCCGAGTGGGGCAGGAGCACTTGACCCTCGCGGGCCATGGCCGGCGCATGCGGTACGAGATACGCCACCGCTACCGGCTGCTGGACGCCCTCACCACCGTGACCGACGCCGACGCGCGTACCTACCGGCAGTTCGGCGTGCCCGGAGTCAGGGTGGAGGCCATACCGAACAGCGTTCCCGCGCCCCGGGTGGATCCCGCCGACGGCACCGGCCGGATCGTTGTGGCGGCAGGCCGGCTCACGCCGGTCAAGCGGTACGACGTGCTCGTACGGGCCTTCGCCGAGGTCGTCGCCGCATACCCGCAGTGGCAGTTGCGCATCTTCGGCAGCGGTGACGCCACCGGCAACGAGAAGGCGAACCTGTCCGCCCTGACAGCCGAACTCGGCCTGGGCGACAGCGTCCGGCTGATGGGCGATGCCGACCCGCTGGAAGCGCAGTGGGCGAAGGGCTCCATCGCCGCGTCCGCCTCCGATCGGGAGTCGTTCGGCATGACCATCGTGGAAGCGATGCGCTGCGGTCTTCCCGTCGTCTCCACGGACTGTCCCGTCGGACCGCGCGAGATCATCGAAGACGGTGTCGACGGACGCCTGGTCCGCCCCGGCGACCACCGGGCCATGGCAGCCGCACTCCTCGAGCTGGTACGGAACGACGCGCTGCGGCGGCGCATGGGCGAGGCAGCGCTGAAGAACGCGGCCCGGTTCGACCCGGCCCGCGTGGCCGAGCGTCACCTGGCCCTCTACCAGGACCTGCTGCGGCGCGGCCCCGGACGGCGCACGCTCAGTCCCGTACGGGAAACCGCACACCGGGCGCGTACCGGCACGATCAACACGGCACACACCCTGCGCTCCACTGCCCGCCCCGCACTGAAGACCTGCCGGGCGGCGGCGTGATGATCGACAATCGACAGCCCCTGACCCCTGCCCCAGCCGCGCCCCACGACGAGCCGGCCAAGCCCGCCAGGGCCGGGCGCCTACGGGCCGGCGCGACAGCACTCGTCCTCGCCGCGGCCCTGACAGCCTGTTCCTCGCTGACCGGGGTCCTCTCACCGGCCGCGGTCCGCAACAAGGCTGCCGCCGACGGCGGTTCCCCGGGGCCGGTGGACTGCACGGTCTCCAAGTGCGTCGCCCTCACGTTCGACGGCGGCCCCAGTGAACCGACCCCCCGCCTCCTGGACATGCTCCAGCGCGAGCACGTCCCGGCGACCTTCTTCCTCCAGGGCAAGGGCCATACCGACACCCATCCCGACACCGTGCGCCGCATGGCCGACGAAGGCCACGAGATCGCGAACCACACCTGGTCCCACGAAGACCTCACCAAGCTGACCCCCGATCAGATACGGGCCGAGATCGAACCGGTGCAACGCGACATAGAGAAGGCCACCGGCCACGCCCCCACCCTGATGCGACCGCCCGGCGGCGCCACCAACGACGACGTCTCGGCGGTGCTGAAGGACCTCGGACTCGCTCAGATCCTGTGGAGCGTCACCGCGAAGGACTACCAGACGACCGACACACGGCTCATCGAGAAGCGCGTACTCGACCAGACCCGCCGCGACGGCATCATCCTGCTCCACGAGCGCTACGACGGCACCATCCCCGCCGTAGCCGACATAATCCCCGCGCTCCGCGCACGCGGATACACCTTCGTCACCGTCTCCGGCCTCCTCGCCCCGGCCCGCCCACAGCCCGGCAAGGTCTACCGGCCCTGAGCGGCTCGGCGGGCGGGTCGGCTATTTCAGGTGCTCGTCGAAGAACGCGGTCGCGTAGCGGATCGCGGCCTCGCGTTGCTTGGCGGGCCCCAGCTGCGGGGGAGTGCCCGTCCCGTTCGTGCTCTCGCAGCGGGCGCCAGCGCCATCGATCAAGCTCATCGACGGCGGCCGGAAGGTGACATCTGTCGCTGAACGAGCAACACCGGGTCCGCCCAGTGCGAGGTCACTAGTTGTCGAACCACACCACGAGGCGGACGTGGTCGGGGCCGTGGCGCTTGGCCAGGGTTTTCATCACGGTCCACACGTCGCCCCATTCCTCGTCCGGGACCACCTGTCGGCGGGTGAGTCGCGAGATGCGGAAGAGGCGGTCCCCGTCGAGCCATTCCGTGCCTTCGGGCCAGTGCTCGTCCGCGTGCATGACGGTCCGCAGGCTGGTCTTCGTCAGTTCGGCGAGGCGTTCGTCCGAGGTGCCGCACCCGTACCAGACCCACTCGCCGTCGGGCCCGCGGTGGTACTCGAACGCACGCGAGTGCACCCGCGACGCGGCCGGTTCGTCCCACGCGGCCGACTCGAGTTCGCCCCAGCTGATCCATGACGGGCTGTGGGCGTCGGTGTCCTCACGGAATGCCCTGGTCGAGGCCCGGGACGCGTCCTCGGGGAAGCCGCGCCCCGGGGCCAGGGGCTCGAACGTGCGGTCCCGTACGCCGAACAGGCAGCCGAAGGCGTAGTAGGACCGGCCGTCGTAGTAGTGGTCCAAGGCGCCGGCCGGGTGCCAGCGGAGGATTTCGTCCTCGTCGTCGGGTTCGGAGAGGTCGATGAAACGGTCTCTGACCTCGATGAACCCATGTATGTCGGTACCCATGGCCCAGGATCCTGCCGGACGGGGCCGGGCCGGCGCGAACGGGTAACCGGCCGGCCGTGTTCCGCGGATTCGTGGTGGCGGACCGAGGGCTGACCGGGGCAAGATCATGGACATGGTCTCGGTGATGCAAAACGTAGCGATCGACTGTGCGGACGCCCATGGGCTGGCCCGGTTCTGGAGCGAAGTGCTCGGTTCCCCGCTGAACCCGGAGGGCGAGCCGGGTGACGAGGCGGTCGAGGTGCTGCTGCCGCAGGGGCCGTTGCTCTACTTCAACCAGGTGCCGGAGCCCAAGACGATCAAGAACAGGATCCACCTGTGCCTGCGCCCGGAGACATCGCGCGAGGAGGAGGTCGAGCGGTTGCTGGCCCTCGGCGCCACCCTCGTCACCGATCGCCGGGAAGCCGACGGCGCGGGCTGGGCCGTCCTCGCGGATCCCGAGGGCAATGAGTTCTGCGTACTCCGCAGTGCGGCCGAGCGGGCCGCGATGTCCTCCTGAAGCATGCCTGCCCTGAAGGGACGCCACGGGGACGGCGGCCGCGAGCGGAACCGCGATGTCAGGTCCGGCCGCCCCGGTCCCGGGCCCGTTCCGCGTTGAACTGGGCCCCGGTGAGCAGGGCGAGGTTCGCGAACCACAGCCAGACGACGAAGACCACGATCCCGGCCAGCGAACCGTAGAGCCGGCCGTAGGTGTCCAACTGCGTGTACAGCGTGAAGAGCCCCGACGCGGCGAGCCAGAGCAGGGCCGCCAGTACGCCACCGGGCAGACCCCGGCGCTTGCCGCGGGTCTGCGCCGGGCCGGTACGGAACAGCACCAGGACGAGCAGGGTGACGACCACCAGCAGCACCGGCCAGCGCAGCAGCGCGACGCTGTGCACGGTGCCCCCGCCCGCGGTCTGCGCGGCCCAGCGCGCCACCGGCCCCGACACCACCAGCACGGCCGCGCCCGCCACCAGCAGGACCAGCAGCAGCGTGGCGGTGATGAGCAGCGTGTGCGCCGCCCGCAGCGGCGGCCGCGTGTCGGGCACCCGGTGCATCGTGTGCAGGGCCCGGCGGAACACCGCCAGATAGCTGCACGCCGACCACAGCGCGCTGACCACACCGCTGGCCAGCAGCACCCACATCGAGGTGCCGGCCGCCGACAGCCCGTCGAGCGCCTCGCGCAGCACCTGCGCCGACTGCGGCGGCGCGTACGAGGTGAGCTCGGCGACCAGACGGTCGCGCGTGGCCCCGCCCAGCAGCCCCACCAGGGACACCGCGATGACGAGCGCGGGCAGCAGCGCGAGGACCGCGTAGTAGGTGAGCGCAGCAGCCTGGTCGGCGACGTTGTCGCTCCAGACGCGCACGGCCGTACGCGCGAGCGCGCCACGGGTGCGCGCCGCGACGCCGGCGAGTCGGCCGCCTGCGCCGCGCGATGCGGTGTTCGGGATCCCTGTCACGGAACGCGGGTGCCCGAAGGTGCCCGCGGCCATGCACGGTCCGACGTGTCGGCGCGCCGCTCGCGGGCAGGCGCGTGGCAGTCCATGCCCCCGACAACCGCTGAGGAGACATGAACACCGCTCTTCGCCTGCTGATCGTCCTGGGCGGCTCGGTCCTGCTCACCGTCGTGGCCGGATGGGTCGCCGGCCTGCTGCTGCGCCGGGCCGACGCCCGCCACCCGGAGACGCCCCTGTGGATCAAGCTGCGCCGCTGCCTCCCCGCGCTGCAGATCGTGCTGCTCGCCGCGCTGCTCAGGGGCGCGTACCGGCAGACCGCATGGCCACCGCTCCAGGAGAACCAGGCCGTCGTCGGCCGGGTCCTCTCGCTCGCGCTGATCGGCGCGGGCGCCTGGCTCGTCGTGGGCGTGGCCTCCGCCGCCGTCGAGACCGGGTACGCCCGTTACGCCACCGGCACCCGCGACCCGGCCCGGGTCCGCAGGGTCCGCACCCAGGTGAGCCTGATCATGCGGGTGGTGACCGCCGTCGTCGCGGTCGTCGCCGTCGCCGCCATGCTGCTCGCCTTCCCCAGCTTCCGCGCGCTCGGCACCTCCATGCTCGCCTCCGCCGGGATCATCGGCATCGTCGCGGGCATTGCCGCCCAGTCCACGCTGGGCAACCTCTTCGCGGGCTTCCAGATCGCCTTCGGCGACATGGTGCGCATCGGGGACACGGTCGTGGTCGCCGGCGAATGGGGCGTGGTGGAGGACATCACGCTCACGTTCCTCGCCGTACGCACCTGGGACGAACGCCGCATCACCATGCCCGTCTCGTACTTCACGTCGCGCCCCTTCGAGAACTGGTCCCGCGGCGGCGTCCAGATGACCGGCACCGTCTTCCTCCACATCGGCCACTGTGCACCCGTGGACCTCATCCGCGACAAGGTGCACGAGATCCTGCACCACTGCCGGGAGTGGGACGGCCGGGGCTGGGATGTCGCCGTCACCGAGACGACGCCGTCCACCATCGTCGTACGCGCGATCGTCACCGCTAAGGACGCGGACGACCTGTGGACGGTGCGCTGCGCCGTACGGGAGCAACTGGTCGCCTGGCTCTCGCAGAAGCACCCGGAGGCCCTGCCCCGGGTGGTCCTCGCGTCGGCACCGGAGGCGGAGACCTCCTCGCCGGGCGGGACGACGGGGCGCGTACCGAAGCCGTGCCGGACCTGACGCCGCCTCAGAGCTCCACGACAAATCCCCGCGTGACCCTGCGTACGGACGCCGACACGGGGCAAACGGGGTGCATGACCGTACCCAAGACGACCGTTCTCGTCCTCGACAGTGCCGAGCCCGAGCTGCTGGCACGCTTCTACGCCGAACTGCTCGGTGCCACGGCGGGACCGTCGCCGGCCGACGGGGACCTCATCCTCGTCACCGGCTCCACGGGCGCGGTACTCGGCGTCCGCCGCGACCCCGGCCACGCACCGCCGAGCTGGCCGCTCCCGGAGGGCTCCCAGCAGGCCCACCTGTGCATCCTCGTCGCCGCGCAGAGCCTCGACGAGGCCGAACGCGAGGCCGTGGCCCTCGGGGCCCGCCCGGTGGCCGCGACGGACGACGGCGCCGCGCCGGGCAGCCGCACCACCCTGCGCCGCTACGCCGACCCGGCCGGCCACGCCTTCGTCCTCGAAGCGGAGACCCCTCAGGGGCCAAGAGGCGGGCTTACCTGACCGAATAGACGGCGGGGCCGTCCAGCGTGGTCCACAGCTCCCCGAGCCCGCCCCGCCGGTGGTCACCCGTGTCGCCCGCGTCGCCCGTGGTGCCCGGGGCTATCACCGTGGCGGCGGGGCGCGGTGTCGCGGGGGTGCCCACGGAGCCGGAGAAGAGGGAGACGCTTCCTGCGGCCAGTGCGGCACCGACGGTGAGCAGAACAACGGGCAGCGCGCGATTACGGGCCATGGAGACGCCTCCTCGAAGCGGTACTGACGGGCTCCGCGAGCCCGTGTCTCCATTGAGCCCGAGCGGGCGCATCGCCTCATGTCGCTGGAATTCGGGGCTTGACACCGCCGGCACCGAACTCCGAGAGGAGGGGAAAAGGGGCGGGCGGGATGCTGCACCGCCGATGCGCCCGGGAAAGTGATGCCACACCCATCATGACAGGTCAGCGGGTGTTTTCGTAGGACGAAAGGCACAGGTTGCCGGCCTTGTCCGGCCCTTTCCGGGACGCCCAGAATCTCCGTTGTGAATCACTCGGGGACATTCGATCAGGACGACATACTGCGGGCACGGAATGTGCTGCTCGCATCGGGACAACGCACGGCGCGCGAGGAAGTCGACGCCTACCGGGTGCTCGCTCAGGTCAGCCCCGCCGCGTACCTGCCGCGCCTGGCTGCGGCGCTGCTGCGCCTGGGTTACGGCACCGACACCGGCAAGAAGCATGCGGCCTGTCTCGCGCTGTGCGAGGAAGCGGTGGCGGTGGCGCGGTCCATCGGCCCGGCGGAACCCACCCGCGAGGATGTGCTGTACAGGGCCCTCGACTGGTGCCAGCGAGAGCTGTACGTCCTGGGCCGCGGGGCCGAGGGGTTCGCCCTGCGCGCCGAGATGCTCGCCATGGGCCGTGCACGGGCCGCACGGTCCGGAGACCCCGTGGTCCAAGGGCTGCGCGAGTGGGCCGCCGGTCTTTCCGAGGCAGGACGGTATGCCGAGGCCGCCGATGCCATGAGCGAGTTGGTCGCGGCGGTCCTGCCCGGCGGGTCCCGCAGCGGGGATCTCGCCCCGTTGTTCCTGGAGTGGATCGCCGCTCTCCATGACGCCGGCCGGTCCGGCGAAGCGCTCGCCGCGTTCGAAACGCTCGTCGGCAGGGAAGGGGCCGAAGCCGCGGAGGAACGCGGCCCGAGCACCTCCCATCTGCACGTGCTCATCGGGCACGCGCACATGCTCGAAGTCCACGGGCGAGGGGAGCAGGCGGCGCTCGTACGGCAGGGGGCGCTCGCCTTGCTGACGGAGTTGGCCGAAAGCGGAGAGCGGCAGTCCTGGAGCGGCCACCGGGCGTCGTTCTGGGCGGTTCTCCTGTCCTACTCCGGCGCCGAAGGCGACCGGCCCGGGCCCGGTGGGCCGCGTCCGCCCTCGGGTGCGGCTCCGCTGCCCTGGTCGTCCGATGCCAAGCGGCGCTACGTCGACGGCCGTCATGCCCTCCGTACGGAGGTGGACGCTCTTGCTCCGCGAGCCGCCGAGGATCCGGACCGGTATCTGGCCGAACTGGTCCGGCTCCACAGGGCCCTCACCGTCCGCTCCGCCGTGTACTGGGCGCAGCGTACGCATCTGTTCGCGGTGCGTATGCGCTCCCTGTTCGACGACGGCGTGGACCTGGCCCGTCGGCTGTCCCGGCACGATCCGGCGGGCGGAACGCGGATCCTGGCCAGGGTCCTGATCGACCGATCGATCTTCCACACCGCCGCGCACGAGTTCGCGCCCGCCCTGGCCGACTTCCGCGAGGCGCTGGGCTGCCTGGGGGAGGCCGGCTGATCCGAGCCGGCACCGATGAGTTTTCCGCTGCCCGGCGGTCTACCTCTCCGTAAGGCCGGAATCCGGTAGCAGCCCTGGAAGGGTGAGGAACATGAAGTACATGATCCAGATGAACGTGCCGCTCGCGGAGTGGGACGCCATCATGTCGTCGTACTCCAAGGACGACATGGAGGCCATGTTCGCCCACATGAACGCCCTCAACGAGGACCTGACCTCCAACGGGGAGTGGGTGGAGGGACAGGGGCTGGGCGGTCCCTCCCAGGTCAAGACGGTGCGGGCCGGGAGCGACGGACGGCCGCAGGTGACCGAGGGGCCCGGCCAGGCCGGACACATCCTGGCCGGGTACTGGGTGGTCGACGTCAAGAGCGAGGAACGGGCCCTGGAGATCGCCGCCCGGGCATCGGCGTGCCCCGGCCCGGGCGGGGTTCCCGGCAGCGACCCGGTCGAGGTGCACCCGATTGCCGAGGACCCGACGGGGGCCTGACCCACCGCCCGCGGCGGCCCCGCGCAGACGCGCGCCGGCCCCGGCCCCCGCGAGGAGGGCCGGGGCGCTCGGCGCCAGCCTTGTACGCGTAACGAGCGGGAGGGCCGGGCCGGTTGTGGCCGAAGACGTGCCCGTCCCCCCGGCCGGTCGGTCGCGAAGGTCTGTGCCGGTGTCGAACTCCTGTGTCGTCGACAGCGGATCACCCGGGGCGAGGAGGTCGCGCACCGAACCGGTGCGGCCTGTCGGCCCGGTCGGGGCGGCCGGCGTTCAGGAGGCGCGCCCGTAGCGGACGTTGCCGCTCCAGATTTGTTCCAGCCGTACGCGGCCGCCGGGTCGCGGGGCGTGCCAGATCTTGTCGCGTCCGGCGTAGATGCCGACGTGGCCCATGGTCGAACCCTTCGGGAAGAACACCAGGTCGCCGGGGGCGCGTTGTACCGAGGGGATGTGGCGGGTCTGCTCGTACTGCTGGTTGGCCGTGCGCGGCAGCCGGCGGCCCGCCTCGCGGAAGGCGTAGAGCGTCAGGCCCGAGCAGTCGAAACGTTTCGGCCCCGTGGCGCCGTAGGCGTACGGGGCACCCCGTTTGGAGGCCGCCACCGCCACGGCCTTGACCCCGTAGGGCGCGGCCGCCTCGGCCGAGGTGGTGCTGCACGTCACCGTGGAGACGGCGAGGAAGAGCACGAGCAGGGGCGCCGTGAGGGCGTGCGGGCGGTGGAACGCGGGCCGGGAATCGCCTGGAGAACTCGGCATGTCCGTTCGGGTGCAGGCCATCGTGAAACCTCCGTACGGGGTGCAGGAACGGCCTCTCGCCGAAGGAACTGGCCCCGGCGAGACGCCCTTTGCTCTCGACGGCCGCTCAGTCTTCCGCAAGATGTCCGATTCGTCACGCTTTTGTTCAATTCAAAGGTCTCGTTTGGGTAAAGCCATCCGGCCCATCAGCCGCTTGTGCTGCGGAATCACCCTCATCGGGCCACGGAAGCACCCTTGGCGACCGGCGTGTCGCGGAGCGGGCCGGCGGGCGTTGTCCGGGGGATCGGAGCCGCCCGTACGCACCCGCACGGGACTCGACGCGCACCACGTGGTGTTCCGGGCCGGATGGTGATCCGGTGGTAACGTCGGCGCCGGACAGCGGGGTCCGGCCGCTCCTCACCCGCCGTCGGCCCGGCCCCGATCCGCCGCCGGCGCGGGCCGGTGCCGGCTGCGGTACGCCCCGGGAGGCATGCCCTCCCACCGGGTGAAGGCGCGGACGAGGGCGGTCGCGCCGCTCAGTCCGATGAGCGGAGCGATACGGTCCAACGGCAGGGCCGTGGTCTCCAGCAGCCGTCTGGCCCGGCCGTGGCGGGCGGAGTCGAGGAGCGCGCGCCACGACGTGCCCTCCGCGTGCAGGGCCCTGCGCAGGCTCCGGACGCTCAGGTTGAGTTCCCCGGCGGGGCCCTCGGGGCCCGCGTCCGCGAGCGCGGCGTGCTCCAGCCACTGCCGCACGCGCTCGGCCGCGGTCGCGGCGGCGGTCGTGGCGGACAGCTGGTCCAGGAGCCGGTCGGCGTAGGCCCGGTGGAGGGCGTTGAGCGCCGGGTCGTACAGGGGACGGTGCCGGTCGAGGTCCTCGTTGGCGACCGTGATCGCGTGCTCCGGGGCGTCGAAGGCGACCTGGCAGCCGAGGACGCGGGCGTACGGCTCGGCCGAGCCCGCGCGGGGATGGGCGAACGACACGGCCAGGGGCGCCCAGTCGTCCCCGGCGACCCAACGGGCGGCCCGCACCATGCTGCTGACGATCGCCTCCAACTGCTGGGGGTGCAGGGCCGCCGGGTCGACGTTCGGCCGGTAGCGGATCCGGGTGACACCGCTGCCGCGGTGCACGGACACCGTGCCCACCTGGCTCACCAGCGGGTGGTAGCGCTCGGCGGCCAGCGCGGCGTCGGCGAGGCTGGCGCAGGTGAGGACGAGATGGCCGAGGATGTGCAGCCCTTCGGGCCGGATGCGGTCGCCCACGAGGAGCCCGGTGTGCGGCCCGGCGTCCCCGGCCGCGAGCACCGCGTCCCACACGGCGCGCATTTCGCCGAACTGCAGCCGGTCCGTGGGCAGGGCCCAGGAGCCGGATTCGCCGGCGCCGTCCGCCGTGGCGTTCAGGACGGACAGGGCGTAGCAGGCGGTGACGGAGGGCGGCTCGATGCTGGACACGGCCGTCAGTCAATGCGCGCACACCACCCCCGTCAACACCGTCGGCGGGCCCGGCGGCGGGACTCGGCCGCCGGGAGTCCGGGTCGGGAGCCGACGGTCGGGAGCCGACGGCCGGGAGCCGTCGGCCGGGAGCCGTCGGCCGGGAGCCGCCGGTTGAGAGCCGGGCTCGGGGAGTCAACGCCATGGCCGCCCGAGTGAATGACGCGGCCGCCCGCCGCTCCTAAGGTCGGCCTTCGGACACCGACGGGGTCAGGGGCCCGCGGAGCGCCGGGCGAGCGTACGGCCCTGATCACCACCGCTCAGAGGAGTACGCCGTGATTCTCTTCCTGCTCCCCGCAGGCGACTACGACCCGACTGAGGCGGCCGTGCCCTGGGCGGCGCTGCGGGACGCCGGCTTCGAGGTGCGCTTCGCCACCCCCGGCGGGAAGGTGGCGCTCGCCGACCCCCGGCTCACGGACCTCGGCTTCTCCTGGCTGTCCCCCTGGCTGATGACCCGCCGCGCCGAGCTGGCCGCCTACCGGCGCCTCACCCAAGACCCCTGGTTCCTCGCCCCGTCCTCGTACGCCGATGTCGACCCGGCCGCCCTCACGGGCCTGTTCGTGCCCGGCGGGCACGCCTCGGGCATGCGGACGCTGCTCGAGGACGCCACCGCCCAGCAGCTGTTCTCCCGGGCCTTCACCCAAGGGCTGCCGGTGGGGGCCGTCTGCCACGGCGTGTTGCTCGCCGCCCGGGCCAAGGACCCTGCCACCGGGCGGTCGGTGCTCCACGGCAGGCGGACGACGGCTTTGACCTCCCTGCTGGAGCTGACCGGGTGGAACCTCACCCGGCTGTGGCTGGGGCGCTACTACTGCACGTACCGCACCACCGTGCAGCAGGAGGTCACCGCGGCGCTCGCCGATCCGCGCCACTTCATCGCGGGCCCGCCCCTGCCCGTCCGCGACACCGCGGCCCGCACCGGACGCGGCTTCACCGTCAGGGACGGCAACTACGTCTCCGCGCGCTGGCCCGGTGACTGCCACCGCCTGGCGGCGGAGTACCTGGACCTGGTCCGCGCCCACGCGTCGGGAGCGGTGCACCGGCCGGCTTGAGCCGGGCCCACACGGCGCACGCGAGCGACCGCGGACCGGCGGACCGAGCACCATCCAGGGCCGAGTCCGCGGATACGTCGACGCGCACGTCCACCTGATGTCCAACCAGGGCTTCGGAGGGCGGCTGGTCTGCGGAAAGGTCTTCTCCACCGCGGGCGTGGCGGACGCCCTCAAGGACTGCCCCGAGCACTATCCGAACGGCGTCCTCGCCCTCTTCGACATGATCACCAAGGGCGGCGACGGCCTGCACGACCCGAACGGCTGGCCGGCGTTCCGCGACTGGCCGGCCCACGACTCCGCCACCCACCAGCAGACCTACTACGCCTGGGTGGAGCGGGCCTGGCGCGGTGGCCAGCGGATCCTGGTGAACGACATGGTCACCAACGGAGTCATCTGCTCCCTGTACTTCTTCAAGGATCGCGGCTGCGACGAGATGACCGCGATCAGGATCCAGATCCAGAAGACGTACGAACTCCAAGCCTACGTCGACGCCATGTACGGCGGCCCCGGCAAGGGCTGGTTCCGCGTCGTCACCGAGGCCTCCCAGGCGCGCGAGGTGATCGAGGAGGGCAAGCTCGCGGTCGTCCTCGGGGTGGAGACCTCCGAACCGTTCGGCTGCAAGCAGTCCTTCGACCGGGCACAGTGCACGATGGCCGACATCGACCGCGGTCTGGACGAACTGCACCGCCTCGGCGTGCGCAACATGTTCCTGTGCCACAAGTTCGACAACGCCCTGTGCGGAGTCCGCTTCGACTCGGGCACCCAGGGCATGGCCATCAACGTCGGGCAGTTCCTGTCGACGGGGACGTTCTGGAGCACCGAGCCGTGTTCCGGCCCGCAGCACGACAACCCGATCGGCTTCGGGCTCGCCGCAGGGCTGTCGGCCGAGGGGGCGCACGGGCACGACGCGGCCGAGGAGCCCGGCACCTCGCCGGCGGAGGTCGAAGCCAGGATTCGGGCCGCGCTGCCTGCGGGGGCCGAACTGCCCGCGTACGGTCCCTCGCTCCAGGCACAGTGCAACCGGCGCGGCCTGACCGCGCTGGGGGAGTACGCGGTGCGGGGCATGATGAAGCGCGGCATGATGCTGGAGATCGACCACATGAGCGTCAAGGCGGCCGACCGGGCGCTGGACCTGCTCGAATCCGAGCGCTACTCCGGCGTGCTGTCCACCCACGGCTGGATGGACGACCACTGGACCGAGCGGGTCTACGGTCTCGGCGGCTTCATCACCGGCCACATGTACGAGGCACCGGCGTTCACCGCCGAGACGCGCCGTCACGCCGCCCTGCGGGCCAAGTACGGCGCGGGGTACGGGATCGGCACCGACATGAACGGCTTCGCCTGGCTCCCCGGCCCCCGGGCCGCCGACGGCAACCCGGTCCGCTACCCCTTCCGCAGCCCCGACGGCGGCTCGCTCCTCGACCGGCAGGTCACCGGCTCGCGCGTGTGGGACGTCAACACCGACGGGGGCGGCACCCACTACGGCCTCGTACCGGACTGGATCGAGGACATCCGCGTCACCGGCGGCCAGGACGTGGTGGACGAGCTCATGCAGGGCGCCGAGGGATACCTGCGGATGTGGGAGCGCACCAGCGGCCACACCACCCCCTACGCACCCCTGGTCCGCGGCTACCACCCGCACGCCGGACACCTGGCCTCCTCACGCCCCCTCCCCGCCGGTTTCACGCACGAGGCGGTCTGGAAGGTGCTGAGGGAGCCCGCTCCCGGCACGGTCCGGCTCTACGAGTGCAAGGCGGCGAACCACTCCCTGCTCACCCCCGACCCGGGGTGCGAGGGCCAACAGCCGCTCGGCGCGGTCGGATACGTGTACACCAGGCCGGTGCCGGGCTCGGTACCCCTGTACCGGTGCTACATACCGTCCGTGTTCGACCACTTCGTCTCCAACCGAGCCGACTGCGAGGGGCCCTATACGAGGGAGGGCCTGCTCGGCCACGCCATGCCCCTGACGGCGCCGTAACACCGAACGCAAGGGCGGCCCGGGCCCATGCGACCCCGGGCCGCCCTTGTCTCCCGTGACGGCCCTCCGCCAGACCGGGCGCATCCCGTCGAGGGGACGCAGCGGTGGTGGTCGATCACGCAGAGTGGTTGTGCGTGGTGACTCACGGTGAAGAGTCGCTGTCCGCCGGGGCGGGATGCGCCTCGCGGCAGGGGCCGGCGGGGCCGCTCACCAGCTGTGGAGCCGGAGCGGGGGGCATCGGCTCCGTCCGTCAGGGCGCTATGCCCTCATTGCGTGGATACTCTGGGAAATGTGATCGAGTCTGGACGGCCGCGGCTCCGTCGGCGATACGGCCGGGGGACGTTCGTGCGGCTGTCGCCGGTCTTCCTGACCGTCGTGATCGCCAGCCTCGCCTACGCCACTCCGCCGGAGATGGCCTTCAGCCGCCTGCTGCCCGCGGCGCCGGCCCTGGCCGCCGCCATGTGGCCGGTCCTCCCGACCGTTCTGCTCGGGACGGTCTGCCTCTGCCTGATGATCGGCCTCGGCCTCGTCTTCCCCGATCTCGGCACCTGGTGGACGGCCGCGGGCATCATCGCGGTCACCGTGGCCGCCGCGTACGGAAGCCACGTCCGGCTCCAGCGGGAGCGCACCCTCTTTCAGGTGAGGCTCGTCGCCGACGCCGCGCAGCAGGTGGTGCTGAGCCCGATGCCGCGCCGCTTCGGCAGCATCGAGATCGAGTCGCTCTACCTCGCGGCCGCGGCGGAGGCCCGGATCGGCGGGGACTTCTACGAGGTCGTCGACACGCCGTACGGGGTCAGGCTGCTCATCGGCGATGTGCGGGGCAAGGGCCTGCCGGCCGTGGGGGCGGCCGCGGCGATCGTCAACGCGTTCCGGGAGGCGGCCTACGACGAGACCGACATGGTCGACGTCGCCCGCAGGCTCGACGCCAGCAGCACCCGTTACAACTCCGCCTTTCCGCCAGAGGGGCCGATGGAGCGCTTCGCCACGGCCCTTCTCGTCGAGATCCCGCACGAGGGCAGCCGTATCAACATCCTCAACTGCGGACACCCCCCGCCACTGCTCCTGAACGGCAGCGCACTCCGCGTCCTCGAGTCGGCCACGCCCTCACCCCTGCTCAGCCTCGCCGAGCTCATCGGCGATCACTACAACGTCGACTCCTTCGATTTCGCCCCCGGCGACCTGCTGCTCCTCTACACCGACGGGATCGCCGAGGCCCGCGCCCGCGACGGCGAGTTCTTCCCGCTGGCGGCCTGGATGCGCGGACAGCCCCCGACGCCGCCCCGCGACCTGCTCACAGCCCTCCACCACGACCTCCTCCGCTACAGCAGAGGACGCCTCGACGACGACATCGCCGCCCTCGCCGTACGCCTGTGCGAGCCGTGATCCGCGGCGCGCCCCGGATCCCCCAGAGAAGGGCATGCACCCCCATGACCCCCATGACCACCGTTGCCGCCTACGCCGCCCCCGCCGCCAAGGCGCCTCTCGAACGCATGACCATCGAGCGCCGCGCCGTCGGTGAGAAGGACGTGCTGATCGACATCGCCTTCGTCGGCATCTGCCACTCCGACATCCACCAGGTCCGCGAGGGCTGGGGCAAGGCGATCTTCCCGATGGTGCCCGGGCACGAGATCGCCGGTGTCGTCTCCCAGACCGGCGCCGGAGTGACGAGGTTCGAGGTCGGCGACCGGGTCGGCGTCGGCTGCATGGTCGACTCCTGCCGGGAGTGCACGAACTGCCGGGCCGGCCTGGAGCAGTACTGCGCCGAGGGCCCCGTGTGGACGTACAACGCCGTCGGCAAGGACGGCAAGCCCACGGACGGCGGCTACTCGCAGAAGATCGTCGTCGACGAGAACTACGTCGTGCGCATCCCGCAGGCGCTGTCACTGGACGTCGCCGCCCCACTGCTGTGCGCGGGCATCACCACCTACTCGCCGCTGCGGCACTGGAACGCCGGGCCCGGCAAGAAGGTCGCCGTCGTCGGCCTCGGCGGGCTCGGCCACATGGCCGTCAAGATCGCACACGCGCTCGGCGCCGATGTCACCGTGCTCTCCCAGAGCCTGTCCAAGAGGGACGACGGACTGCGGATGGGGGCCGACCACTACTACGCCACCTCCGCCCCGGCGACATTCGAGAACCTGGCGGGGAGCTTCGACGTCATCCTCAACACCGTCTCCGCCCCGCTCGACTTCGCCGCCTACTTCTCCCTCCTGCGCACGGACGGGACCATGGTCAACCTCGGCCTCCCGGAAGAGGCGGCGCAGCTGGAACTGCAGTCGCTGTTCGGCGGTCGTCGCAGCATGAGCAGTTCGGGTATCGGAGGCATCGCCGAAACCCAGGAGATGCTGGACTTCTGCGCCGACCACGCGGTGGGGGCCGAGATCGAGCTGATCGGCGCGGACGGGATCAACGAAGCCTACGAGCGGGTCCTCGCCAGCGACGTCCGCTACCGCTTCGTCATCGACGTAGCCACCATCTGACGCGTTCCGCGTTCCGCGTTCCGCGTTCGCCGGGCGGCGCACGGGTCAGCTGGGCCGCCCACGGCGGAAGAGTGGAACCGTCCCGAGTCCGAGGAAGAACAGGGGTATGGGCTGGTCTTGGTTTCCGGCGGACGTATTCCGTACATCGGGGGACCGGCCGGGCGCGGCTGGCATCTGCGCTGGTGGCAGACCGGTCGCGCTTCGTCCAGTCACGCGTTTTCGTGCCACGCGATGCAGGGGCATGACGTGATCCGAACGCACGGGCCTAATGGGGATACGGCGCGTACCGCGCAAGCGCCCCGTACACCCGGTGCCCTGCGCGGGACGCATTCCCCCTGCCTCCTTGGAAAGGATGTGGCAGAGATGTCTCCCTCTTCCCCTCATCCCGCGTACATCACAGCGACCCTGGATCCCCGGCTCAGCCGATGGAAATGGCTGGTGAAATGGATCCTCGCCCTGCCCCACTACTTCGTGCTGATCTTCCTGTACATCGCCTTCTTCCTGGTGACGATCGTCGCGTTCTTCAGCATTCTCATCACCGGCAGATATCCCCGATCTCTCTTCCGTTTCAATGTCGGAGTCATACGCTGGAGCATGCGCGTCAGCTACTACTCCTCCACCGTGCTCGGCACCGACGCGTATCCGCCGTTCACCCTGAAAGAAGCACCCGGCTACCCGATCCAGGTCGATGTCACCTATCCCGAGCGGCTTTCCCGCGGACTGGTCCTGGTCAAGTGGCTGCTGGTCATCCCGCAGTTCCTGGTGATCGCGATCCTCGTCACCAGCGGCTGGGACATATTCCGCTACATGGACGACTACAGCCCCTTCTCCTCCGGGCTCATCGGCCTGCTCTCCCTGGTCGCGGTGGTGATCCTGACGGTCACGGGGACCTATCCGCGGGACCTGTTCGACTTCCTCATGGGTCTGCTGCGATGGGCCTTGCGCGTATTCGTCTACGCGTCCCTGATGACCGACAAGTACCCGCCGTTCCGACTGGACATGGGAGGGAGCGAGCCCACACCGGCAGCACTGGCACCGGCCGGCGCCGGCTGAAACCACACGCCTGACCCGAACGGCACCCGGGGCCCGAGCAGGCCAATGCAGTTGTCTTAAGTGAGCACCCGAGTCTGGCCCTGGCCGTGGGCGAGCCATGCCCTCCCCCGGATCACAGCGGCCGGATCGAGTCGGGAAGGATGAGGGGCGTGAACATCGACGGGGCTGTTGCAGAGATCGGGAACGCTCACGCCATGCCAGGTCTGCCCATGGCCTGGCAGTGGTCACCCATGTCTCGGTTCGTGTTCTCCCTGGCGATGGATCCTGACGGGCGCTGGGCCTACCAGATGAACTCGCTCGATGTGCACGACGCCGGTCTGGCCAGGGCTGTTCTGGCGTTCGCGAGGCAGCATCAGCTCGGCCGTGGACGGGAGGCTCGGCCACTTACCGTCCTTCCCGGGTTTTCGTATGGGGCCTATCGATTCGATGCCGTGGCAGCGGCGTCGCCGACTGTGCATGGGTACCACCACGGGCGGAACGAGGCCTTGAACGAGGTCGTCTCGGCAGTCTTCCCCGCGTACCGGTGCGAGTTCCGCGGTGATGAGAACCTGGAGGAAGCGGTTCTGCGGTTTAAGCGCATGCTGCGGCCGACCCTCCTGTCTCGGCTGCCGGTCCCGTACCTGCGCATGCGGTACGAGAACACGCGGACCGGTAGCGGCAGCGTGGGTAGGTCCCGCAGGTTCACCACGCAGGACGTGCTGCTGCGGGAGCTCGGGCTTCTTGAGGGTGCTCATGGCAGTTTCGTGGAGTTCGAGAACTCACACGGTGAGGTGTGGCGGGTTGAATGGGACGGTTCCTGGCTGGTGAACGGCCAGCCCGAGGGCCTGCGGCTCTCGTATGAGTGGGTGATGACTGCTCTGGGATGCCCGAAGACGGGTCTCACGTAGCGGCCCCCGTATGTCAGGGTCAGCCTCCTTGTTCGAGCTGGTCTCGCCGCCCGGGTTCAAGCGGTTCTCCTGACGGTGCTGGGGGACGGCTTGAGCACGGGTCTTCCCGCCCGCCGGCTGCTCTTGGTCTTCTTGGTCTGACTGAGGACCCAGCGGCCTGGCTCGACCGCGCCTCGTTTGGCACGGGTCCGCAGCACGGGCCACCGGTTGGGCTTCTTGACGGCTCGTGGACAGTTCCGGCTCCGGCGGGCCGGGAGCAAGCGGCTGCGTGCTTCCTGCTCAGCCTCGGTGAGGGATCGGGTGAGCTTGGCCGTAGTGGCTCCAAGCTGGGACGGAACGCTTCGGCGGATGATCCGGACGCACTTGAGGTAGGAAACTCGGTCCGCGTCCACGGCGGGGCCGGAGAGGGCGGCGGCGTGGGCGAACCGGCGGATCGCGTGGTGAACGGCGAGGTAGGCCCGCAGCTCCTGCCGGACGCCTTCCGGCGTGCGCGACCGGATCGGCCCACCAGGGCCGAGGTGGTTCTTGATCTCGTCGAAGGCCAGCTCGATCTCCCAGCGTTCCCGGTAGAGCGCGACCAGCTCGGCCGCCGGATGCTGCTCGGGGTCCAGCAGTGTCGTGCCGAGGAAGGTGACCTTGTCGTCCTTCGTGAAGGTGATGACGCGGTAGACCGTGTGCTTGGGCAGGGTCCTGCCTTCGCGGCTTGCGCGGAGCCGGAGTGCCTTGCCCGGACGCGCCATCGACAGGTACGAGCCGTCGGGAAGCTCCTCCTGAAGGGTGCCGAGGTGATTGGACTGGAGCCTGACCAGCAGGTTCGCTCCGGCTGCGGTGAAGGTGTGGGCGAACTCGACCGACCAGAAGCCCCGGTCGGCGATGACCAGGTCACCCGAACTGGTGGAGCCGGCCAGCTGGTAGGCCAAGCTCCGTTCTCCGTCTCGGTAGCCGCCGAGGCGGGCATCAAGCACTCCGTGTGTTCCGATCTCGACGAGGACTACCGCCCTCACCTGGGGGAACCCGAATGGGAGGCCACCCGTGGTGGAAGGGCCGTCGAACGTGTCGCCGTTGCTCACCGAGTCGGGAAGGTCGAACTGGGTGCCGTCCAGAGCGAGCAGCCGTAGCCCTCGCCACCATGCCCCGGGTGTGTCCGGAGTGGCGAGCGGACCGGCCACCTCTCTGAACAGGGTCTCCAGCACATCCTCACCGAGCCGGGACCGCGCTCGGCATAACGAGGACCGGTTCACCCTGGCCAAGGCACGGCTGCTCGGTATCCCGCCAGCCAGCACGCGCAGCACCTCCTCGTACGACTCCTGGGCGAACAGACACAGGGCCAGGACGAAGTACACGACCAGCCGCGCCGGTAGGGGGCGGCGCCGCTGCTCAGCTCGGCCGTGCTTGGCTATCGCCGCGTCGACCAGCTCGACAGTGAACACCTTCGTCAGAATCCCGATCCGCACCCGCTGCCCCGCTCCCCACCCCGTCACACCCGGGGCAACGGCCTCCACGGGTCAAAAGCAACTGCATTGGCCCGAGCCGGCCCCCGGGTCCACGGGCGTCGGCGGTCCCGCCTCGATCGCAAACCGCACAGCCGGTAAAGCCTTGGCCCCTATGGAGTGAATCGCGCCAGAACCCCGTGACCCCCGGCCGGAACCCTCCATACGTTGGCCGCTCTTCGTTCATCACCACAACTGGGGGGCCGGTGCGCAACCACCGACTCGTAATGACCGCTGCCCTCGTGGCAGCCGGTCTCGGCATCATTCCGGGCACCGCGCAGGCGGCGGATCCCGTACCCGTCGCGGCGGGCGTGGCCGAGGCGATCGCCGCGGCATCCACCTCCGAGGGCTTCCACAGCCCGGCCGGCCGCACGATCCGTACCGCCCTGCCGTCCGCTGCCGCCGAGGGGAACGGCACGGCGAACGCCAAGACCGCCGCACCGCAGAGCGCGCAAGCCGCGCAGACCGCGCAGACCGTGCAGTCCGAGCAGGCCGCGCTGGACGCGGGGGCCAACCCGGCCCTCGCGGTCGACGTCAGCGGCACCAGCTACACCGCGCACGGGATCGATCTCACCGCCCTGATCACGAGCGCCGACTTCGCGCTCGACGTCGTCATCGACTGGGGCGACGGGAAGACGGACACCGTCACCGCCCAGGGCAACGCCGAAGTGCGCCGCTCGCACACGTACGACAAGTCCGGCGAGTACCAGGTGAAGGTGACGGTGACCGACACCGCCAACGCCGTCCAGGCCGTCAACGGCGGTGCCTTCCTCACCCCCGGCTCCGACTTCACCCCGCACACCCCGACCCGGCTCCTCGACACCCGCAACGGCACCGGCGCGCCCACGGGTAAGGTCGCCGGGCAGGGTTCGGCCCGGGTGAAGGTGGCCGGCAACGCCTCCGTCCCGGCGGGCGTCACCGCGGTCGCCCTCAACGTCACGGTCACCGAGACCGTCGACAGCGGGTACGTGACCGCGTGGCCCGGCGCGGGCTACGACCGCCCCGGCACCTCGAACCTGAACTACACGCCCGGACGGTCCGTACCGAACCTGGTGATCGTGCCGGTCGGCGAGGACGGCTACGTGGAGCTCTACAACGGCGGCCCGCAGCCCGTCGACCTGATCGCCGACGTCACCGGCTACTTCACCCGGGCCTCGGCCGCCGGCTACACCTCGATGACGCCCGCCCGGTTCGTGGACACCCGCGACGGTGTCGGCGCCACCAAGGGCAGGCTCGCCGCGCGCAGCGCGTTCACGACCCGGATCGGCGGCCTGCAAGGCGTGCCCCAGGGCATCTCGGCCGTCGCGCTGAACGTCACGGTGACCGAACCCGCAGGACCGGGCCACTTGACCGCCTACTCCGGCAGCGGGCCGGTCCCGACCGCGTCGAACCTGAACTTCGTGCCCGGTCAGACGGTGGCCAACGCGGTGATCGTGCCGGTGGCCGCGGACGGGACGATCAAGGTCTTCAACGGGTCGTGGATGCCCGCCCACGTGGTGGTCGACGTCGTCGGCTACTACAGCAACGACAGCAAGGCCGCCTTCCTGCCCTTCACCCCGTTCCGGACGCTCGACACCCGCGAGGAGGCCTACGGCTGGCCCGGCGGCAGGTTCCGCGCCCGTGAGTTCATCACGCAGGGGTTCACGCCCGAGGCCGCGACGGGTGTCGAGGCCTACGTACTGAACACCACCGTCACCGGGACGGGCGGCACCGGATTCCTCTCGGTGGCGCCGAGCCCCTCCGCGCTTCCCGTAGAGGGCGGGCCCGCCGCGCCCGCCGGGCCGCGCCCCGGCTCCTCCACCCTGAACTGGACGGCCGGCGACACCGTCCCGAACCTGGTGCAGGCGAGCGACGGCGAGCACGGCGTCATCACCTTCTGGAACCAGGGCCATGAGGACGCCGACCTGGTGCTCGACGTCTTCGGTGTCTACCAGTCCAAGTGACACCGCGGCGACGCGCATGAGGCGGGCCACCCCCACGGGGTGGCCCGCCTCATCGGGTGGCATCCGGCCTGAGTCGCAGCCGGCCGGATAGCAGCCGCTCAGATCTCCGGGAAGGTGTCCGCGACGCCCAGGGCGGGGGAGATCGCGCGCCAGATCGTCGAGCGGGCGGTGGCCAGGTCCAGCCGGGGGTCGTCGAGCATCAGGCGGATGCCGAGACCGTCGCACAGGGCCAGCACCAAGGTGCTCACGGCCGCCACGTCGCAGTCGGTGAACTCCCCGCTCTCGATGCCCCGTTCGATGGCCCCACCGACCCACGCGTGCAGCTGGTCGTACAAGTCGACCGCCAGGTGCCGGGCCGCCGCATCGCGCTGGGCGCGCACCCACAACTCCTGCCACAGCTTCCAGTCCTGGCGCAGTTCCGCATCCGTCGGCAGCATGCTCCGCAGGATGCGGGCCAGGGCGACGGCCGCCGGTACCGCGTCCGCCCCGCCCTCGGCGCCGGTGCCGGTGTCGGGGTCCGCACCGGTCTGGGCGAAGGAATGCGTCATGGCCTCCGCGAACAGCTTCTCCCTCGTGTCGAAGTGGTAGTGGAGCAAGGCCTTCGAGACGCCGGCGTGGTCGGCGACCTTGCGCATGCTGACGTTCTCGAACCCGATCTCCGCGATGACTTCGCACGCGGCCGTGAGGATCCGCTCACGTGTCTCGAGTGCGCGTTCGACCTTGGTCACCTCGGCTGCTCCCCGTGTCGGCGCCCGTGGACCGGGCGGGCTGGCCCGGCTGCCCCGGCCACCACGGCACCATCCTCGCGCATCGCGCCGCCGTCCCCGGAACCGCCGTAGCCGTGGAAGCCCCTGCCCGTCTTGCGGCCCAGCAGGCCGGCGTCGACCATCCGGGCGAGCAGCGGCGGCGGAGCGTACAGCGGTTCCCGGTACTCCTCGTACATCGACCGCGCGATGGCCTGCACCGTGTCCAGCCCGATCAGGTCGGCCAGGGCCAGCGGACCCAGGGGGTGTGCACAGCCCAGGGTCATGCCCCGGTCGATGTCCTGAGCCGACGCCATACCGCTCTCGGCCATGCGCACGGCGGCCAGCAGGTACGGCACGAGGAGCGCGTTCACGACGAAACCAGCGCGGTCCTGGGCGCGGACGACCTCCTTGTCCAGGACCCCGGTGGCGAACGCGTGCGTCCGCCGGACGGTCTCGTCGCCGGTCAGCAGGGACGGCACCAGCTCGACCAGCGGCAGCACCGGTACGGGGTTGAAGAAGTGCAGGCCGATGACCTGCCGCGGCCGCGAGACGGCGGCGGCCAGCCGGATGACGGGGATGGAGGAGGTGTTCGTCGCGAGGACGGCGTCCGCGCGCTCCACCACGTCGTCGAGCCGGGCGAACACCTCCAGCTTCGCCCGCTCGTCCTCGGCCACCGCCTCGACGACGAGGTCCCGGTCCGCCATCCGAGCCATGTCCGCCGTGACCACGATCCGGCCGACGGCGGCGTCCCGCTGGGCTCCGGTCAGCTTGCCGGATGCCACGGCGCGCGCCAGGGAGCGGGTGATCCGCTCCAGGCCGGCGGCCGCGGCCGTACGGGTCGTCTCCACGACCACGACGTCCCGTCCGGCCTGGGCGCAGACCTCGGCGATGCCGGACCCCATCAGTCCGCAGCCCACGATCCCGACCCGTTGGACATCGACATCGACATCCACATCGGTGTCGACATCGGTGTCGACATCGGTGTAGCCATTGACACTGACCGTGCTGCTCATGGGTCTGCGTTCCCCTTTCAGCGTTCTTCTCCGCACCCCGGGCTCCGCGTCAGTCCGCCGACGGCATCCGCAAGACGCCCGTGCCGCGCTTGACGAGCTCGCCCGCGATGATCAGGCGCTGGATCTCGGAGGTGCCCTCCCAGATCCGGTCGACGCGCAGCTCGCGGTAGAGGCGTTCGACGGGGTACGAGCGGTCGTAGCCGCGGCCGCCGAAGATCTGCAGGCAGCGGTCGATGACCCGGCCCGAGGCCTCGCTCGCCGCCAGCTTGGCGATGGCGGCCTTGGCGTGCAGCGTCTTGCGGTCGGCGAGGCCCTGGTCCACCTCCCAGGCGACCTGGTGGGTGTAGGCGCGGTTGACGGCGATGTCGACGGCGCTGTCGGCGAGCATGCCCTGGATGAGCTGGAAGTCGGCGATGCGGGAGCCGAACTGGCGGCGTTCGACCGCCCAGTCGCGGGCCAGCTCCAGGGCCCGCTCCGCCGCCCCGATCGTCCGGGCCGCGATCATCAGCCGCTCCTCCGTGAACCAGGAGCGGGTGATGTCGTAGCCCTGCCCCACCTCGCCGAGCACCGCGCCGTCGGGGACGAACACCTCCGTGAAGGTGAACTCGGGGTGCTCGTAGACGAAGGTGTGCATCCAGCGCGGCACGCGCGTCATCTCGACGCCCGTCGTGTCCTTGTCGACGAGGAACAGGGTCGGTGCGCGCTCGTCGCCGGCCGCGGCCAGCACGATCATGAAGTCCGCGTGGTCGCCGACCGTGACGAACCACTTCTCGCCGTTCAGCACCCAGCCGCCGTCGGCCCGCGTCGCCGTCGTCTTGAGGTTCTGCGGGTCCGAGCCCGCCTCGGGCTCCGTCACCGCGTAGCAGTCCCGGCGCTGTCCCCGGATCACGGGGACGAGGTAGCGCTCGCGCTGCTCGGGCGTGCAGAAGGACAGGGCGTTGGCCGGCCGCCACACCATGTCCCACAGCGCTCCGGTGAGCCGTCCGAGCTCCGCCTGCACGGTCACCTGCTCCAGGATGGTGAGGCCGGCGCCGCCCCATTCCCGCGGCATGTTGACGGCCTGCAGGCCGCTGTCGAGGACGGCGTCGCGGATCTCGGCGTGGGCCTGCGGCGGCAGGCCGTTGTTCTCCTCGCAGTCGAGCTCGTACTTCGTGATGAAGTCCGTGAGCGCGCGCGCCGCGTCCCGGAGCTCTTCCTGACGGGCGGTGAGGCGGAAGTCCATGTCTGTCCTTAGAAGGAGAAGGAGATCGTGCGGGCGATGGGCGGGGGCGGTCGTCAGGAGTCCGTGGGCAGGGCGAGGGCCCGGGTGCCGCGCTTGATCAGCTCGTTGGCGATGATCAGGCGCTGGATCTCGGAGGTGCCCTCCCAGATCCGGTCGACGCGCAGTTCGCGGTACATGCGCTCGACGGGGTACGAGCGGTCGTAGCCGCGGCCGCCGAAGATCTGCACGCAGCGGTCGATGACCCGTCCGGCGGCCTCGCTCGCCGCGAGCTTCGCCGTCGACGCCTTCGCGTGCAGCGTCTTGCGGTCGGTCTCGGGCCGGTCGGCCTCCCAGGCGACCTGGTGGGTGTAGGCGCGGTTGACGGCGATGTCGACGGCGCAGTCGGCGAGCATGCCCTGGATGAGCTGGAAGTCGGCGATGGGGGAGCCGAACTGGCGGCGCGAGACCGCCCAGTCGCGGGCCAGCTCCAGGGCCCGCTCGGCGGCGCCGACCGTCCGCGCGGCGATCATCAGCCGCTCGTCCGTGAACCACTCCTTCGTCAGCTCGTAGCCGTTGCCGACCCCGCCCAGCACGTCCTCGTCGGGCACGAACACGTCGGTGAAGGTGAACTCGGGGTGCCCGTTCACCGCGGAGTGCATAAACCGCGGGACGCGCGTCATCTCGACCCCGGGCGCCTGCTTGTCGACGAAGAACAGGGTCGCCGCCCGCTCGGGCCCCGCGTCGGCCTGCACCAGCAGGAAGTCCGCGATGTCGCCGCAGGTGACGAACCACTTCTCGCCGTTCAGCAGCCAGCCGCCCTCGGTACGGACGGCGGTGCTCGTGCCCGAGCCGGGGTCGGAGCCCGCCCCGGGCTCGGTCACGGCGAACGCGTCGAACCGCTCGCCCCGGATGACGGGCAGCAGGTACTTCTCGCGCTGCTCCTCGGTGCCGTACGCGAGCACGTTCGCGGGCCGCCAGGGGATGTCCCAGAGACAGTTGGTCACCTTGCCGAACTCCTCTTCGACGATCACCTGGTCGAGGAGGGACAGCCCGGCGCCGCCCCATTCGGCGGGCATGTTGATCGCGTAGACACCGGCCTCGACGGCGGCGCGGGTCAGTTCGCGGACCGTGTCGGCGGGCAGCGGGCCGCCCGCCTCCTCGGACTGGTCCTCATACCTCATCAGGAGCCGCGCGTACGCGGCGGCGCGCGCCTTGAGGTCGGCTTGCTCGGGTGTGTAGCGGAAGTCCATGTGTCCTCCGGGGCACAGGTGGTGCGGACGGGGGGAGGGGGAGGGGGCGTCGTTCAGTTCGTGACGGGGCGGGCTTCGAGGGCGTCCGGGGCGTCCGGCGCGCCCAGGACGGCCCGTGCGTCCAGTGCGAGGGCGCCGTCGGGGCGCACCAGCAGCGGGTTGACCTCCAGTTCGGCGATCTCCGGGTGCGCCGCGGCCACCGTGGTGATGCGCTCGATGACGGCGGCCGCCGCGGCCACGTCGACGGCCGGCCGGCCGCGTACGCCGTCCAGCAGGGCGGCGCTGCGCAAGCCCCGCAGCAGCACCTCGGCGCGCCGGGCCGGTACGGGAGCCAGCGCGAAGGCGACGTCGCGCAGCGTCTCGGTGAGGACGCCGCCCAGGCCGACCAGGGCGACCGGCCCGAACCGCGGGTCCTGGTGCACGCCCACGATCAGCTCGACGCCGTCCGCGAGGTCGGCCATCGCCTCGACCGAGTACGCGGGAGCACCGAGCCGTGCGTGCATCTCCCGGTACGCGGCGAGCAGCGCGTCCCGGTCGGGCAGGCGCAGCGCCACCCCGCCGGCGTCGGACTTGTGCAGCACGTGCAGCGCCTTGAGCACGTACGGTCCTTCGAACTCCGCTGCGGCGGCAAGGAGTTCCCTCTCGTCCGTGATCTCGCGCGCGGCCGGGAACGGCACGCCGGCGGCGCCGAGCAGGGCCCGCACCCCGTGGTATCCCGGGTCCCGCAGTGGTGTGGCGGCCGCCGGGAGCGGGGGCACACCGTCCGCGTCGGGCCCGGCCGGTTGCCGGCCGGTGATCGCCGCAAGGGCGCGGGCGGCGTCCTCGGTGGCGGAGAACACCGGCACCCCGGCTTCGGCCAGCACGCGGCAGCTCGGCGACTGCGGGTACATCGACTGCACCACCAGCGGCTTCGCGCCCGAGGCGAGGTGGCCGACGATCTCCTTGGCGGCCCGTGCCTCGCCCTCCGCGAGCGGAGAACCGCCGCCCGGGCCTCCGCCCAGACCGCCCTCGGAGGCCGCGTAGCCGCCGAAGTAGCCGGTCATCAGGACGGCGTCGACCTCCTCGGCGGCGAGGAGTTCCCCGACCGTGTCCGCGTACGACAGCGGCCGCTGTTCGCCCATCCCCGCCAGGTCGACCGGGTTCCCGACGGAGGACTGCTCCCACAGCACGCTCCGCAGCCTGTCCTGTGTCGGCGCGCCGAGTTCCGGTACGGCGAGACCGGCGTCCTCGGCCGCGTCCGCGGCGATCGCGCCGTGCCCGCCGCCGTCGGTGAAGACCGTGGTGCGCAGGCCGGCCGTGCGGAAGCCCGAGCCGAGCGCCGCCAGTACGACGGTCATCTCCCGGGGCGTCCGCACGAGTTCGACTCCGGCGTCCCGGCAGGCGGCGGCGACCACGTCGGCGGAGGTGGTGAGCGCTCCGGTGTGGGACTGGGCGCTGCGCGCCGAAGCGGTGCCGCGGCCCGCGGTGAGCAGCACCACCGGCTTGCCCGCCGCCGCGGCGGCCCTCGCGAAGGCCCGGCCGTCGCCGAAGTCCTCGGCGTACACGGCTATGGCGGTGGTGGCCTCGTGGCGGGCGCAGTCCGTGACGAGGTCGACGAGGGTGACGTCGGCCTGGTTGCCGAGGGAGACGAAGCGGGAGAAGCCCAGGCCGTGCGGTTCACCGCGGAGCTGGAGCTCGAGGGCGAGGTTCCCGCTCTGGCTGAGCAAGGCGACGCCTCCGGGGGCGAAGCGGTCCGAGGCGAGGTACAGCTCGGTGGTGTTGTCGGCGATGCCCAGGCAGTTGGGGCCGACGAGGACCGCTCCGGCGGCGCGTACGCGTGCGGCGACCGCCCGCTGCCGGGCCAGACCGGCCGGTCCGGCCTCCGCGAAGCCCGCGGTGATGGCGACGATCGCCTTCGCCCCGCAGGCCAGCGCGTCGTCGACGGCGGCCTCGAAGCCGGCGCCGGGCACGGAGACCACCACGAGTTCGACGGGCTCGCCGATCTCGGCGAGGGAGGTGGCGGCGGTCCGGCCGAGGACCGTGCCGCCGCGCCGGTTGACCAGGTGAACGGGCCGCCGGTCGGGGGCGCGCAGTGCCTGGGAGGCCACGGCGTGGCCGTACTTGGCCGGGTCGTCGCTGGCGCCGACGACGGCGACGGAGCGCGGGTCGAAGAGGGCGGTCAGGTCGCGGGCCATGTCATCCCTCCACGCGGAGGGCGGAGTTGGGGCAGCTGTCGGCGCAGGCGCGGGCGGCATCCTCGCCGCCGGGCGGGACGACGACGGCCAGGATCTGCGCGTAGCCCCATTCGTCGAGTTCGACCAGGTCGGGTGCCGGTTCCTGGCACAGCCCGTACCCCTGGCAGCGGGTGGAGTCCAGCAGGAGCTTCACGGCGTTCCTTTCAGCGTGGGCAGCGGAATTGCGGTGGGGGAGGAGGCCCCGGACGCTCCGGTGGCGCGGCCGGCGGGTGGCTGCGGGGGAGCCGGGATCCGGCCGGGCGGGACGGCGACCTCCGGTACGGCCACGGTGAGGCGGCGACGGCCGTCCGCGGGGGCGGAGCCGGCGCATTCCGGGCAGGGGGCGGCGAGATGGGAGCGGACGAGCGCGGGGAAGGAGCGGAGCAGGCTGCCCGCGATGCCGGCGGCCGCGTCGAGAAGCCCGCAGGCGCCGCGTCCGGGCAGGCCCCGCGCCCAGCGGTGCAGGTGGTCCGGGGTGTCCGGGCCTGCGGCCCCGGCGGCGAGGGCGTGCAGGGCGTTGCCGATGGCGCCGGTCGCGGAGACGCAGACCCCGCACTGCCGTGCGCTCTCGGCCGTGAGGTGGGCGGCCGCGTCGGCCGCGGTGGTGACCGGGCAGTCGCCCGGGCCGAGGAAGCGGATCGCTCCGCAGCCCAGGGCGGTGCCCGCCGCCGCGAGCGCGGCCGGTTCGAGGGGGAGGTCCAGGGCGCGGGCGTCGACGAGCCCGCCGAACAGCCCGCCCATCAGCGCGCCGGTCGCGTCGGGGCTGCCGTACCGTTCCGCCAGGGTGCGCAGGGGGATGCCGTACGGGGCTTCGGTGAGTACGGGTCCGGCCGCGCGGCCCGACAGGGTCACCAGCGTGCCGTGGGCGATGTCGCGCCGCAGGTCGGGCCGGGCGGCGGTGAGCGCGATCCGGGCGAGCGTCTCGACGTTGGACACCAGGGTCGGCGCCCCGCCGACCCCGCGTTCGAACGGCCGGGGCGGCTTGGCCGTCGGCAGTGCCGGTCCGCCGTCGATCCTGCGGACCGCGGCCGTCTCCTCACCGGCGACGTAGGTGTGCTCGGTCTCGACGACCTCGACGGGCAGCGGCGGCGGGTGTTCGGCGAGGGCTCTGCGTACGCTCGCGGCCGCGGCCGGGT
This sequence comes from Streptomyces sp. NPDC058525, assembly GCF_042719495.1. Classification (NCBI taxonomy): domain Bacteria; kingdom Bacillati; phylum Actinomycetota; class Actinomycetes; order Kitasatosporales; family Streptomycetaceae; genus Streptomyces; species Streptomyces sp. NPDC058525. The sequence goes on along the minus strand of NZ_JBHXNP010000006.1, from coordinate 46,520 downwards.
CCGAGAGGTACACGAAGCCCCGTACCGCACCGGTGATTTCGGCGGCCCGGGCGAGGCCGTCGAGCACCAGGTGGGGCCGGGCCCGCAGCAGCCACCGGTCCTTGGCCGAACCGGGTTCGCCCTCCTCGCCGTTGGCCACGACGACGGGGGCGCCGCCGCCGTCGCGTACGGAGCGCAGCTTGACGGCGGCGGGGAATCCGGCACCGCCGCGGCCGCGCAGTCCGGCGTCGGTGAGGTGGGCGAGCAGCTCCTCCGGGCCGGTGGCGGCCGCGCCGTAGCCGCCGGTGGCCCGGTAGGCGGCGGCGCTCTCGGTACGGTGCGGGGCAGGCCCGAGCACGGAGCCCGACGGCGTCGTCGGGAGGCGGATGGTGGTCATCGGCCGGCTCCTTCCAGGGTGTGGGTCGGTGTGCGGGTGCGGCTGCGCAGGGTCCGTACGGCGCTCTCCAGCGCGCCGCGGTCCTGCGCGGTGCGGCCGTACCCCGGTCCCGGGAGGCCGATGAGCATGCGGTGGTGGTCGAGGACGACCTCGCCGGCGAGCAGGGCGGCGGACGGGTCGCCCGCCCGGGATCCGGCGGCCACGCCGGTCACCAGGTCGGTGACCTCGGCGAGGTAGCGCAGCCAGCTGTGCCGGCTGCCGCGCAGGATCAGGTGTTCGACGCGGCGCCGCTCGGCTGCGGCCAGGTCTTCCGGTGACCTGCTGGGCGCACCGCGTGACGAGGTGCGCAGGGCGGCGACCGCCAGGGGGAGTTCTCGCTCCGGTTCGGGCGTCAGCCCGAGCCAGTCCAGACGCCGACGACCGCTCATGCGTGCCTCCGGGAGGTGGGATGCCGCCGCCGGGCCGGGCCGGTGCGGTGGGGTGCGGTGCGGTGCCGGGCGGGGATCGGGCGGATCGGGAGATCGGGTGATCGAGGGATCGGGGATCGGGGATCGGGTGATCCGGTGATCGAGGGATCGAGAGATCGGGGTGCGGGGCCCGGGTGGAGACGGGCGGGCCGTCCGGCTGCGTACATCCCCGGTGAGCAGGAGGAATGCGGAGCGCAGCCCGTGCGGCGACAGGAAAGCACGTTTGCTGACCGATCGGTCAGGCAAGAATCACGCTAGCTGACCGATCGGTCAGTGAACAAGTCTTGACCCGGCGGAAACGAGCCAGCAATGTGGCTGTCCAATCGGTCAGCCAGGTCCCGGCTTCCCGCCCCGACCGCCTGTCCGCAGCAGGGTCGCCTCGCTATGGAACGCCGACACCGACCGCCGTACACCGGCACGGAGGAGTCACCGATGCAGTCCAGAGTTCCCGGAACACCCACGGACCCCACCGCCCGATCCGTCCCCACCGTCCCCACCGTCCGATCCGTCCCCACCGTCCCCACCGCCCCCACGGCCCACCTCGAGCACGCCGGCCGGACCGGCCCGCCGGGCCGTGCCCCCGGACCCGGACCCGGACCCGGGCAGCAAGCCCCGGACACTCCCGCTCCCGCTCCCACTCCCGCCACCACCCCCGACATCCCCGGCCCCGCCCTCCCGGCGCGCTACTACACCGACCCCGCGACCGCCGCCGCCGAGACCCGGCACGTCTTCGCCAAGTCCTGGCAGCTCGTCTGCCACGAGTCGGACCTCCCCGCCCCCGGTGCGCGGCTCGCGGCCAAAGTCGCCGACCGGGAGGTCATCGTCGTCCGCACGGAGGACGGCTCCCTGGCCGCCCACCTCAACGTCTGCCGTCACCGCGGCACCCGCCTGGTCACCAAGCCGGAGCCGGACGGCAAGGCCATCCGCTGCCCGTACCACGGCTGGACGTACCGCCTCGACGGAAGCCTCGTCGGCGCCCCGGAGGCACGGCAGATCCCCTGCCTGGACAAGCCGAGGCTCGGCCTGTTCCCGGCGGCCGTCGAGTCGTTCCTCGGCTTCGTCTTCGTCAACCTCGACCCCGACGCCGTACCGCTGGCCAAGAGCTGCGCCGGCCTCGCGGAGGCGGTCGGCCACTACGCCGGAGCCGACCTGGTCCCGGTCGGCCGCGCCCGTATCCACGACCTGGCCGGAGCCGAGGTGCAGCAGGCCAACTGGAAGGTGGCGGTCGACAACTACCTGGAGGGCTACCACGTCCCGGTCGCCCACCCCGGCCTGATGCGGCTGCTCGACTACCAGGGCTACAGCTGCGAGATCGAGGAGGACTACGCGCTGTTCGCCTCACCGCTGCGCGACAAGCCGTCCTCCAACTGGGCCGAACGCCTCTACCAGCGCATCGCCGCCCCCATGCCCGGCCTCGGCGAGGCCGACCGCCGGGTCTGGCGCTACGCCGTCATCTACCCGAACACCCTCATCGACTTCTACCCCGACCACGTACTGGCCTGGACGGCGGTCCCGACCGGCGTCGACCGCGTGGCCGTGCCCGGCGCCTTCTACACCCGCCGCGGCACCGGACTGCGCACCCGCCTTGCCCGCCGTCTGAACATCCACATCGGCTGGATCACCAACGACGAGGACGCCGAACTCGTCGCCCGCGTCCAGAACGGGCTCACCACCCCCGGGTTCGAGCCCGGACCCCTGTCGCGCCGCGAGGCCGCGGTCGCCTGGTTCGCCGGCCGGATCCGCGCGGACCTCGACGGCGCAGAGTCGTAGACCACCACACCGCACCGCACGACCGGCTCCCCCCCCCGGACCGCCGTCGTTCGCGCCGTCCCCCTGCGGCCCCTACGGAAGGACCCCATGTCCGCCGAGGCACTCTCTCCCACCAGACGCTCGTTCCTCCGAGCCGGCACCGCCGCCGCCCTCGCCCTCGCCGCCTCCGGCTGCGGCTTCGCCTCCGGTGACGACCAGGCCCGCACGGCAGCCGCCCAAGCCCCCATCGACGTCAAGGTCGACGGGGACCTCGTCTACTTCAACTGGGCGGACTTCGTCGACCCCACCGTCTTCGAAGGCTTCCAGAAGGAGTACGGCGTCAAGGTCATCCAGTCGAACTACGACTCCATGGAAGGCATGGCCGCCAAACTCAACGCCGGCAACCGCTACGACATCATCTTCCCCACCGCGAAGTGGGCCGAGCGGCTGGTCAACGGCGGCCGGCTGCGCACCATCGACCACTCCAAACTGCGGGGCACCGAAGCCGTGTTCGGCGGCTACGGCTACTTCGCCGACCCCTGGTACGACCGCCGGTCCGCGCACACCGTCCCCTTCACCATGTACAAGACGGGCATCGGCTGGCGCCGCGACCGGCTCGGCGACCTCACCGGCTCCTGGAGCGACCTGTGGAACGCCAAGGCCCAGGGCAAGGTCTTCGTCCTCGACGACCGCGACGAGGTCCTCGGAATCGGCGCGCTCAAGCTCGGCCTCGACCTCACCACCGGTGACAAGGGCGATCTCGCCCGCGTCACCGACACCCTCCGATCGCTCCGACCCCACCTGCGGGGCTTCTCCAGCGACAGCTACAACAACCTGCTCAACGGCAACGCCGACATGACGCAGGCGTGGAGCGGCGACATGGCCGCCATGCTCGCCCAGGCCCAGGACCCGGCCGTCTTCGGCTTCGAGGTGGCCCGCGAGGGAGCCCCCGTCAACTCCGACTGCTACGCCATCCCCGCCGACGCCCAGCACCCCGGCACCGCGATGCTCTTCATCGACTACATGCTCCGCCCGGAGAACGTGCGCAAGAACATCGAGTACATCGGCTACCCGATGCCCGTCGGCGGCACCGAGGACACGTACGCCGCGCTCGTCGAGCCCTTCCCGCAGTGCGTGGTCACCGCCGACGACCTCAAGGCGGACCTGTTCTTCCGCAACCGCGACGCCCGCGGCGAACAGGCCCGCGACACCGCGTGGACCGATGTGAAGGCCGGCTGACATGGCACCCACACGAACCGACCGCCCCGACGCCGCGCGACGACCGCCCCGACTGTGGACCTGGCTCCTGCTGCCCGGCACCGTCTGGATGACCGTCTTCCTCCTCGCCTCCCTCCTCCTGGTGGCCACCCTCGCGCTCGGCACGACCGACCCGCTCGGCAACCCGCGCTTCGGACTCAACTTCGACAACCTCACCGCGCTGGCCGACCCCGCCTACAGCACCGTCCTGCTGCGCTCCGTCGGCTACGCGCTGATCACCTGCCTCGTCAGCCTCGCCGTCGCCTACCCGGTCGCCTACGCCATCGCCCTGCACGGCGGCCGTTTCAAGAACCTCCTGATCGCCGCCATCGTCGTCCCCTTCTTCGCCAACTACCTGGTACGGATGTACGGCTGGTCCGTCGTGCTCTCCGACGACGGCCCCCTCCTGAAGGCCCTGCGGGCGACCGGCCTCGCCGACGACGGCACCAAGATCCTCCAGACCGGCGCAGGCGTCATCGCCGGACTCGTCTACGGCTTCGTCGTCTTCATGGTCATCCCGCTGTACGCGGCGATGGAACGCATGGACACCTCGCTCATCGAAGCCGGCCGCGACCTCTACGGCGGCCCCCTGCGCACGTTCCTCTTCGTCACCGTCCCCGCCACCCGCCAGGGAGCGGCCGCCGGCTGCGTCCTCGTCTTCCTGCCCGCCATGGGCGACTTCGTCAGCGCCCAGCTCATGGGAGGCCCCGACCAGATCATGATCGGCAACCTGATCCAGGACAAGTTCTTCCAGGGCCAGAACTGGCCCCTGGGATCGGCCCTCACCATGCTCCTGATGGCGGTCCTGTTCCTCGGAATGCTCGGCTACCTGCGACGCGCCCGCAAGGACGAGGCGGAGGCCGCCCGATGAGCACCCCCCAGCGGCGCCGCCGGCCGCGCGGCGCCGAGCGCCGGCCCCGCTTCGCCCTCACCGTCACCGCCGTGTTCTTCGCCCTGCTCTACCTCCCGGTCGGCGTCGTCGTCCTGTTCTCCTTCAACGCGCAGAAGTCCCTCACCGTCTTCGACGGCGCGAGCCTGCGCTGGTACTCGGCCCTCGTCCACGACACCGTGCTCCTCGACTCCGTCGGCATGAGCCTGCAGGTGTCCCTCGTCGCCATGGCCGGCTCACTGGTCCTCGGCGTGGCCCTGGCCCTGGGCCTCGTACGCAGCCGCAGCCGCCTCGGCTCCTTCGCCGGCCTGGTCATGCTCGTCCCGCTGATCACCCCGGAGATCGTCACCGGCGTCGCCGCGATGCTGCTCTTCAAGGGCCTGGGCATCCCCCTGTCCACCACCACCGTGATGCTGGCCGAGATCACCTTCTCGATCTCGTACGTGACGGTGATCCTCCGCTCCCGCATCGCCGCCCTCAATCCCGAGGTCGAAGAAGCCGCCATGGACCTCGGAGCCACCCGCCGCCAGGCACTGCGGCTGGTCACCCTGCCCGCACTGCTCCCGAGCATCCTCGCCTCCGCAGTGCTGATCTTCGCCCTCGTCTTCGACGACTTCGTCCTCGCCTACTTCACCACCGGCGTCGACCCGCAGCCGCTGTCCGTACGGATCTACTCGGCGATCCGCTTCGGCGTACAGCCCACCATCAACGCCGTCGGCACGCTGATGCTGGCCGGATCCGTCGCCCTGATCGTCCTCGCACTCGCCATCCCGCGCCTGTTCGGGCGCCGCGGCGGCCTCGACCTGCTCTCCGGGAAGTGACCCTCATGCACCCCACAGCCGTGCACCCGAACCCCGCCGTCCGGCTCGACCACGTCAGCAAGCGGTACTCCGGCGCGGGCGCCGCCTACGCCGTGCACGATGTCGAACTCGACATAGCGCAAGGCGAGTTCTTCTCCCTCCTCGGCCCCTCAGGCTGCGGCAAGACCACCCTGCTGCGCATGATCGGCGGCTTCGCCGACCCCACGCGGGGCAGCGTCCTGCTCGACGGCCAGGACGTCACCGGTCTCCCGCCCAACAAGCGCAACGTCAACACCGTCTTCCAGAGCTACGCCCTCTTCGACCACCTCTCCCTCGCGGACAACGTGGCCTTCGGCCTCAAGCGCAGCGGCGTCGAGCGCACCGAGATCCGCCGGCGCGTCACCGACATGCTCGACCTCGTCCAGCTCGCACACCTCGCGAGCCGCAAACCGGCCACCCTCTCCGGCGGCCAGAAGCAGCGCGTCGCCCTCGCCCGCGCCCTCGTCAACCGACCCCAGGTACTGCTCCTCGACGAGCCGCTGGCCGCCCTCGACCTCAAGCTCCGCAGGCACATGCAGGTCGAGCTCAAGCAGATCCAGCGCGAGGTCGGCATCACCTTCGTCTTCGTCACCCACGACCAGGACGAGGCCCTGACCATGTCGGACCGCCTCGCCGTCATGAACGAGGGCCGCGTCGAACAGTGCGGAACCCCCGAGGACGTCTACGAGCGCCCCACCAGCAGCTTCACCGCCTCCTTCATGGGCACCTCCAACCTCGTCCCCGGCACCTACCGCTCCGGCCGCGTCGTCCTCGACGACGGCCCCGAACTGCCCGTCGGCACCCGCGCGGCCGTCCCCGACGGCAGCCGCGTCAACCTGTCGATCCGCCCCGAGAAGATCTGGCTGTCCGACCTGGAACCCGGCATGGCCCGCGCCACCGGAGTCGTCCGGGAAACCGTCTACTGCGGACCGACCACCACCTACCTCATCGAACTCGCCCCCGGGGTCACGGTGTCCGTACTGGAGCAGAACACCGTCCGCTCCCGCAGGGAGGACCGCTGGTCCGGCGGCGAAAGCGTCGAGATCGGCTGGAAGCCCGAACACTGCCTCGTCCTGGACTGAAACGGCCCCGACCGAAGGAAACCCCATGAACCACGACGTCATCGTGCTCGGCGCGGGCCTCGCCGGCCTCGCCGCCGCACACGACCTCGCCGCCGGCGGAGCCGACGTCCTCGTCGTCGAGGCCCGCGACCGCGTCGGCGGACGCGTCGAACAGACCGAACTCCCCGACGGCCGGCTGGTCCAGCTCGGCGGCGAGGTCGTCGGCCGCGCCCACACCGCGTACACGGCCCTGGTCGCGGAACTCGGCCTCACCCTCACCCCCAGCTACGTCGCCGAACCCGGCGCGCTCACCCGCGCCACCCCCGAAGGGATCTCCGCGGGCGACCCGCCCCACTGGTTCGGCCCCGGCGACGACAGCTGCCACCAGAAGGTCACCGCCGCCTTCTGCGCACTCGCCCGCACCGTCGACCCCGCCGACCCCTGGGCCCACCCCGACGCCACGGCCCTGGACCGGACCTCCGTCGGCGACTGGCTGCGCGCCCAGGGCGCCACCCCGGCCGTCGTCCGCCTCTGGGAGATCGGCCAGCTCGCCCTCGCCGACGGCTCCTACGAGCGCACCTCCCTGCTCGCCGCCCTGCGCAAGCACGCCGCCGTACCCTCACCCGGCCCCGACCACTACGACTACGACGCCTGGGAAGGACTCCGCGTGGCCGAGGGCTCCGCCACGGTCGCCCTGCGCATGGCCGCCGCCCTCGGCGGACGCATACGTACCGGCTCACCCGTCGCAGCCGTCACCGTACGCCGCCCCGGCACCTGCTCCGTTCGACTGGCCGGAGGCGAGACCCTCACCGCGGGGGCCGTCGTCAGCGCCCTGCCCGTCGGCCCGCTCCGTACCGTCACCGTCACCGGCGTCTCCGAGGAGCGCCTCGCCTCCCTGCACCGCCAACGACAGGCACTCGCCGCGAAGTTCGTCGCCGCATACGACCGCCCGTTCTGGCGCGACCGCGGCCGCAGCGGACTCTCCGAATGCGAAGGCGTCCTCGGCAGCACCTGGCCGCAGAGCGACGGCATCCTCTCCGCCCTCGTACCCCCCGAGCGGCTCGGCGTCCTGCTCGGCACGCCCGCCCCGCTGCGCACCCGCGAACTGCTCGACGACATCGCCCGCCTCTACGGCGACGAAGCGCACCACCCCCTCGCCACCCACATCCGCCTCTGGGGCACCGACCCCTGGACCCAGGGCTACGTCACCCAGTGGACCCCCGGCGACGTCACGGCCGTCGGCCCCCGCCACGGCACCCACGAACCGCCCTTCTACGTCTGCGGATCCGACCAGTGGGTGGCCGGCTACATGGAGGGCGCCGTACGCACCGGACGCGACGCCGCGAAGGAGGCGCTGCGCCGTGGCTGAGACCCCGAACACGTCCATGTCCACGTACGCGTACGCCGTGCACAACCACATCGCCGGCGAGGACCGGCCCGCGGCCTCGGGCGAGACGACGGAACTGGTCGACCCCGCCACCGGCCGGGCCCACCGCCACGCCCCCCGCTCCGGCCCGGCCGACGTCGACGCCGCCTGCACCGCCGCCGCCACGGCGTACGCACACTGGTCCACGACCACCCCGGCCGTACGCCAGCGCGCCCTGCTCGGCATCGCCGACGCCATCGAGCGGCACGCGGACGCCCTCGTGGCAGCCGAGACGGGCGACACCGGCAAACCCGCGCACCAGTTCAGGGACGAGGAACTGCCCGCGATCACCGACACCGTACGCTTCTTCGCGGGAGCCGCACGGAACCTGCCCGGCCTCGCCGCCGCCGAGTACACCGAGGGCCGCACCTCCCTGCTGCGCCGCGAACCGGTCGGCGTCTGCGCCCAGATCACACCGTGGAACTACCCCCTGATGATGGCCGTGTGGAAGATCGCCCCGGCGATCGCGGCAGGCAACACGACCGTGCTCAAACCCGCGGACACCACCCCCTCCTCGACCGCCCTCCTCGCACGCATCGCCGCCGAGCACCTGCCGCCGGGCGTGCTCAACGTGGTCTGCGGCGACCGCGACACCGGCCGCGCACTCACCGCCCACCCGGCCGTCGCCCTCGTCGCGCTCACCGGAAGCGTGCGCGCGGGCCGGGAGATCGCGGCCGCCGCGGCCGCCGACCTCAAACGCGTCCACCTGGAACTCGGCGGCAACGCCCCGGTCATCGTCCACGAGGACACCGACATCGAGGAGACGGCCACCGCCCTCGCCGCGGTCGCCTTCTACAACGCGGGCCAGGACTGCACCGCCCCCACCCGCTTCCTCGTCCACCACCGGATCCACGACGCGTTCCTCACCGCCTTCGCGGCCGCGGCGGCGAAACTCCGCACGGGCGGCCCGGACGAACCGGACAGCGACCTCGGCCCCCTGAACAACGCCGCCCAACTCGCCTCGGTCCGCGGCCTGCTGCAACGGCTCCCGAGCCACGCCGAGATCGTGACCGGCGGCGCCCGCCTCCCGCGCCCGGGCTACTTCCACGAGCCCACCGTCGTCGGGAACGTGCGCCAAGGCGACGAGATCGTGCAGGAGGAGATCTTCGGACCCGTGGTGACCGTGCAGCCCTTCACGGACGAGGCGCAGTCCCTGCACCTGGCCAACGACGTCCGCCACGGCCTGGCCGCGAGCATCTGGACGAAGAACCACGACCGGGCCATGCGCGCGACCCGCGCCCTGCACACCGGCATCGTCTGGGTCAACACCCACGGCACCACCGTCTCGGAGATGCCCCACGGCGGTGTCCGGCACTCGGGCTACGGCAGCGACCTCTCCATGGCGGGCCTCCTGGACTACACCCAGGTCAAACACGTCATGCTCTGACCCGCGCCCGCGCCCGCCTCCGCGGGTCAGGGCCGTGGCGTGGTGACCGGGTCAAGGGAGTAGCCGAACAAGCCGTGGTCGCCACCGACGTACAGGGAGCGGCCGTCCGGTCCGAACGCGAGGGCGTGCAGTGCGCCGCGGGTGCGCATGAGGGTCAACGCGCCCTCCTGCTCCGGGTCCCAGATCCGCACGGTCATATCGGCGCCGGCCGACGCGATCAGCGTGCCGTCCGGGCTGATGGCCACCGCGTTGACCCGACCGGTATGGCCGCTGAGCGTCCGGAGCAGCCGGCGGCCGCGGGTGTCCCAGATCTGGATCTCCCCGTCACGGTCCTGAGCGGCCGCCAGCCACGTGTCGTCGGGGCTGATCGCCACGCTCGTGGTCTCCGTCCACCCGTCGTTGCGCAGTTCGAGGCGGTCCTCCCACGACGCTCCGTCCCCGGTGACCATCTGGATGCCTTCCCAGATCCCGAGCGCGAACCAGGAGCCGTCGGAACTGACGGCCACGGACGTGGCCCCACTCATGTAGGGGATGTCGTGGCCCCCCGAAGGGGTTCGGCGGCCCACTGTGCCGTCCTGGTTGACGGCGATGACCGTGGTGTTGTCCGGTCTGACCGCCAGTGCTCGCACGCTGCTCCGATGGCTCGAGACCGACTCCTCCCCGGTGACGCGGTTGAACAGGCGTACGGAACCGTCCCGGGCACCCGTCGCGACCGCCGTTCCGTCCGGGCTGCCGGCCACTGCCTCGAGGTGGCCGCGGTGACCCGTCAGTGTTCCCGTCTCCTCCCCGGTCGCGGGGCTCCAGGTGCGGGCCAGCCCGTCGTCGCCGGTCGTCGCGATCCAGGTCCCGTCCGCACCGATCGCCAGCGTACGTACGGCGACCACCGGCCGAGGTCCGCCGGACGGCCCGGTGCCGACGGACGGGTCACAGACGCGTACCGCACCGTCCGACTTGAGAGCGGCCAGCCACGTGCGGTCGGGACTGATGGCGATGCTCCGCACGTGGCCGATTCCGGTGAGGGGACTGAGCTCGGCACCGCTCGCGGCATCCCACAACCGCACCGTGCCGTCGGTGCCGCCGACGGCCAGCCACGCGCCGTCCGGGCTGACGGAGACGGTGTCCACCGCGCGCAAACGCGGGGTCAGCGCACGGATCTCGGTGCCCGTATCAGTGGTGTGGAGGCTCAGCGTGCCGTTGCCGGCGGCAATGGCGAGCCAGCTGCCGTCCGGGCTGACGGCGGCGGCACGCACCGAGCCCGTACCGCAGGTGACGGTGGTCAGCAGCGTGCCGTCGGCGGTGTTCCAGGTCCGCGCCGTGCCGACGGAGTCGACAGTGGTGAGCAGTGCGCCGTCAGGGGTCGCACCGGCCGCCCGTACGGCGTTCGGGGACCAGATCGTCGGTGTGCCGTTGGGCAGGGCCAGAGTGCGCAGCCGTCTCCAGGAAGCGGTGCTCCACAGTTGGGAGGTGCCGTCCCGATTGACGGTCGCCAGCCATAAGGCGTTCGGATCGGCGACGAGCGCGGTCACCCAGCTGGTGTTGCCACTGAGGGTGTGCACATGGGCTCCGGACGCGGTGTCCCACACCCGCACGCGTCCGTCCGCACCCGCGGTGGCCAGCCACGCGTCCGCCGGACCGATCGCCAACGCGCTCAAGGGACCGTTCTGTTCCCCTCCCAGGGTCCTGATCTCGGTGCCCGTGCTGACGCTCCGGAGACGGACGGTGCCGTCCTGGCCGGCGGTGGCGAACCATGAGCTGTGCGCGTTGACGGCCAGGGCGGTGGCACCGTGCTGCGCGTCGGTGTGGTCGCGCATCAGCGAGGGGTCGGGGAGGTCGGGCGGGAGCCACTTGTCGACCAGCGTGGGACGGGACCTGGCGAGGGGCACGCGGCGGGCGTGCCAATGGGGAAGCGACCCGAGGCGGCTGTGGAGCACGGCTTCGAGGGCCTCGGGAGGGTCCGTCGGGGTGAGCAGGTGCGCCGCACGTGCCAGATCCCGTGCCATCGTGCGCGTCGCAGGTGTCCGGACACGGTCGAGGTCGCGGATGGCGGCGTTGGGCCCCAGCTCCTCCAGGTGCGCCCTGATCCAGCGCAGATCACCGGCCAGGGCTTCGGCGGCGTCCGTCCGGTCGGCGTCCACGAGGTGCTCGACGAGGTGGTCCCGTACGTAGCGGCTCTCGGTTCGCCACCAGGCCCGGTCCACGAGCGCTGTCGTATCCGGGCCGGCGGCCAGACGCGGCAGGTCCGCGGCCAAGGCGTCCACGAACGCACGGTTCACCAAGGCCAGTTCGCCGCCGAGTTCGGCACGCTGGTAGTCCCGGACGACGTCGTGGATCCGTACGACGCCTTCGGCCACGGTGGTGTCGAGCGTGAGCAGGGACAGGTCCGCCATCTGCTTGCACAAGGCCCGCGCCCGTGCTTCGTCCAGATGCCCCGTGGTCTGCCAGAGCCGCAGCAGGAGGGGCACGGGCACGGTCTCGTCCTCGGCGAAGATGCCGAGTTCGGAGAAGCGCCGGGCGCCGTCGGGCGGCAGGAGGGTGGTGGCGGCCTGAATGCTCGCGCGCACGGCGGCATTGCGGCGCTTGGGGTCGTTCAGATCCAGCGGGGCATCGGGATCGTCCGCCCCGGTCGGCCCCTGCGCACGCAGCCGGGTCAGGAGCTGGTAGGCAGCGGCGGCGGGGTCGGCGCCGGTGGCGGCCTGAGCGGCCAGACGCTGATTGGCCATGCGCAGGAGCAGCGCCCACCGGCCCGTGGCATCGACCAGGGCGCGCGAGATCGACTCGGGCAGGTCCAGGCCGTGGTTCAGGACCGCGAGGGCCTGCTGCGAGGACATCCGGTCCACGGTGACCGGACTCGATCCCGGGGGCAGCACACCCGGGTTGCGCGTGGTGACGAGTCTGACGCACGTACGCGGAGCACCGTGCATGAACGGCGCCAGCTGCTCGGCCTCCCAGACGTCGTCCAGGACGAGCAGCATGCGCGGCCGCTGTGCGAGCAGCCCCGCCAAGTGCCGGCCTGCCAGGTCGGGGTCCTGGCCGATGTCGCGTGCGTCGCCGGTGAGGTACCGGGTCACCTCCGCCACCTTCGCCGCGATCGCCGACCGGCCGCGCACCTCGCGCCCGATGGTGACGATGTAGACGTGACCGCGGAAGTGCCGGCGCACCTTGGGATCGGCGCACACCACATTGGCCAGCATGGTCTTCCCGAAACCGCCCGCCCCGTGGAGACCGGTGGTGATGCCCACCGCTCCACCGCCCCGCCGCCCGCACACGGCGGCGACGACCTCCCTCACCTGGGCCCGTTCCACCACCCATTCGGGCACCACCGGCGCGGCGGACAGCGGGAGGCCCGCCTCCGAGGCCTGACCGGCGCGGGACGTGCGCAGCGCCGCGACGAGCGCGGCGATCCCCGCCGTGGCGCCCAGCACACTGGCGACGGGATCCGCCCCGCCCCAACCGTCACGCACCGCCATGGCGCCCAGCCAGACCACCGCGGCCACACAGCAGGCCACTCCCGCACGGACGCCCCAGCTTCTTCCCCCACCCATGGGGTTGATCCTCGCCGCCCGCCCCGCGGCCCGCCACCCCTTCACCGCGGTCCGCCGCGGTGCGTGGTGTCAGCGGCGGAGCACCTTGCGGGACACCGCGTTGCCGAGGAGCTGCGCCGACTGCACGAGCGCGATCAGTACGAGGACCGTCACCACCATCACCGAGGTGTCGAAGCGCAGGTAGCCGTAGGTCATCGCCAGGTTGCCGACACCTCCGCCGCCGACCGTGCCGGCCACCGCCGAGAAGTCGATCAGTGCGACGAGCATGAAGGTCATGCCGAGGACCAGGGGTCCGAGCGCCTCCGGGACGAGGACCGTGAGCAGGATCCGCAGCGGGCTCGCGCCCATGGAGCGGGCCGCCTCGATCACGCCGGGTTCGACGGACAGCAGGTTGGACTCCACGATGCGGGCGACCCCGAACGTCGCGACGACCGTCATCGGGAAGATCGCGGCGTTCGTGCCGATCATCGTGCCGACCACCCCGCGGGTGACCGGGGCGAGCGCGACGATCGCGATGATGAACGGCACGGGCCGGATGATGTTGATGAGCAGGCCCAGGACCGTGTGGACGAACCGGTTCGGCAGGACACCGCCCTTGCGGGTGGCATAGAGGGTGAGTCCCACCGCCAGTCCGCTCACGGTCGACAGCGCCAGGGTGATCAGCACCATGTAGACGGTCTCGCCGGTGGCGTCGAGGACCTTGGGCCAGAACGTGCTCCAATCCGCCTTCACCGGACACCCGCTTCCACGCGGTCGGGGACGCGCAGCCCGGCGACGACGGCCTCGACCGCGCGGTCCTCGCCGCGCAGTTCCAGCGTCACACTGCCCAGGGGGCGTCCGCGAACCTCGGTGACGCCTCCGTGGACGAAGGTGAAGTCGACGCCGTGGACGCGCAGGAGCTCGGAGAGGCCGTCCAGGGCGGGGTTGCCGTCGACGACGGGCAGCGTGACCAGGCGGCCGGGGTGGCGGGCGCGCAACTGTTCCAGGAGGCCGGCGTCCGGCTCGCCGTGCTGCGCGGAGCGGACGAAGGCGGCCGTGGTCGGGTGGCCGGGCCGCGCGAAGACCTCGTACACCTCGCCGCTCTCGACCACCTTGCCGTCCTCCATGACCGCGACGCGGTCGCACAGGGTCCGGACGACCTCCATCTCGTGGGTGATGAGGAGGATCGTGACGCCCAGCTCGCGGTTGACGCGGCGCAGCAGGGCCAGTACCTCGCCGGTGGTCTGCGGGTCGAGGGCGGAGGTCGCCTCGTCGCACAGCAGGACCTTCGGGCGGGTGGCGAGCGCGCGGGCGATGCCCACGCGCTGGCGCTGGCCGCCCGAGAGCTGTTCGGGGTAGCGCTTCCCGTGACCCGCGAGACCGACGAAGTCCAGCGTCTCCTCGGCGCGGGCCCGGGCCGCCGCGCGGTCCATCCCGGCCAGCCGCAGCGGGTAGAGCACGTTGCCCAGGACGGTGCGCGAGCGGAAGAGGTTGAACTGCTGGAAGATCATGCCGATCTCACGGCGGATGGGGCGCAGTTGGCGCTCGCCGAGGGAGGAAAGGTCCTGGCCGTCCAGCAGCACGCTGCCCGAGGTCGGCTCCTCCAGGCCGTTGACCAGGCGCAACAGGGTGGACTTGCCCGCACCGCTGTGCCCGACGACGCCGAAGACCGTGCCCGCCTCGACGGTGAGGCTGACGCCGTCGACGGCGCGCGCCCCGCCCGGGAACTCCTTCGCGACGTCGCGCAGTTCCACGGCGGCGGTCATCGCTTCAGCTGCTTCTGGATACGGGCCACCTCGGCCTGCAGTTCGGCGGCGGGCAGCTCGATGTGGTGGGCGGTGCCGTTGCTGGTGCGGCGGACCTCGTCCTGGACGACCTGCGACGCGTAGAGCTTGACGATCTTCTGGTAGTCCGCGTTGTCCTTCTGGTCCGCGCGGGCGGCGATGACGTTGAGGTAGGGGACGGACTGCGGCCCGGCGGGATCGTCCTTGAAGAGTGCGGTGTCGGCCTTGATGCCGGCGAGTTCGGCGACGCCGTCGTTGATGATCGCGGCGTCCGTGTCCTTGAGGGCCCGGGGGGTCTGCTGGGCGTTGACCGGAGTGAGCTTGACGTGCTTGGGGTTGGCGGTGATGTCGTCGGGGGTGGCGAAGAGGCCTGCGTCCTTCCGCAGCTCGATGATCTTCGCCTGTTCCAGCAGGCGCAGGCCGCGCCCCTGGTTGGCGGGGTCGTTGGGCAGGGCTATCGCGGCCCGGTCGGGGAGGTCGGCGAGCTGCTTGTGCTTGCTGGAGTAGAGGCCGAGGGGGACGACCGTGGTCGCGGCGATGGGGGCGATGTCGGTCTTGTTCTCGGTGTTGGACTGGGCGAGGAAGACCAGGTGCTGGAAGGCGTTGAGCTCGATGTCGCCGGCACTGAGCGCCTTGTTGGGCAGCGAGTAGTCGTCGAACACCACCGTCTCCACGGTGAGTCCCTCCTTCTTGGCCTCCTTGGCGAGGACGTCCCACTCGGGGGAGTCGCCGGAGACGCCGACCCGGATGCGGTGCTCGTCCGAGCCTCCGAGGCCGCAGCCGGACAGGAGGAGCGTGAGGACGGCGGCGGTGGATGCGGCGAGCAGGGTACGTCGACGCGGCAGTGCAGAAATCATTGTGTGATCCATGTGCAGAGGAAGAACCAAACGAAAGGATGGCTGGATCGTAGATCGAAATTGCCCTATGGCCTTCGAATGAGAGGTTCAATTCATGAATCTGCAATGAATGGAAGGGTGCGGCTGTGGCGCCGAGGGGGCGCAGCGTTGGCTACCGCCAGACGACGGCGCACCGGCGGACCGGCCGGCTCCGCGACCTGTCCACGTCGCCCGCGACGCTCCCGGTCGCATTGACCGCGAGCCTCGAGCCGGGTGGGCGTGCCTGACGCGTCCCATCGGGCGGCGTGCCGGGCGCTGTCCGGCGCCCGAGCCCTCCCCCGACTGCGACGCGAGGAAACGTGTCCGAGAGACCGCATCGCGCCGTACCTCTGAATCCGCTCCGCGGGTGTACCACGGGGGAGTACCGCTGGGGTGTACCACCAGTACACCCCAGTGGTACCGTGAGGTCATGCCTCTTCCCCGTTTCGATCGCCTGCCCGCAGAGCGCCGGGAGCTCATCCTGGCCGTGGCCCGCCGGCACTTCGCCGAGCACGGCACCGAAGGCGCCTCCTACAACAAGATCATCGAAGCCGCGGGGGTCTCCAAGACCGCCGCCTACCACTACTTCGACGGCCGCGAAGACCTGCTGACCGCAGTCCTCGACCGGGTGTTGGGACGCTTGCTCGACGCCCTCGGCCCCTGGGCCCCGGCCCGTGACCAGGCCGACTTCCGGTCCCGGTTCGCCGCCGGCTCCGCCGCCCTCGCCACCCACCTGCGCGACCACCCCGAGGACCTGGCCCTCGCCGACGCCGCCATCGGACGCACCCACGCGGGCCCATGGCTCGCCTGGTTCGAAGCCCTGGTCACGGACGGGCAGCGGCTCGGGATGATCCGGACCGACGTGGACCACGGGCTGCTGGTGTCGGCCACCGCGGCGGTCATCCGGGCCGCCGATGCCTGGGCCTTGGCCCGGATGACGGCCGAACCCCGCCCCGAAGCCGCCGGCTTCCCGGAGGACGAGAGCTCGGCACAGCTGTGGCGTCTGCTGCTCGGACTGTGGGGCGGGGCGGCCGCCAATGCCGCCGCAACTGCCGGAGAGGACCCGACCGATGCGCGCTGACCTGCGGATCTCCTGGGACATACCGGACACCCCGCCCGGCCTCGCGGGACGTCTGGAGCGGTTCATGGGCCCGGGCAAGTCCCGTTCCGAGTCCATGGTGGAGACCCTCGGCATCCTCGGCTGCTCCGCGCTCCTGGCCGCCGGCCTGTGGACCTCGGGGGCCGCACGCGACTGGTCCACCGCGCAACTCGTCGTGATCGCCCTCGCCGGACTCGACCTCATCGGCGGCGTGCTCACCAACGCCACCAACGCGGCGAAGCGTTGGTACCACCGGGCCGACCCCGGAGCCAGGCGCGCCCGGCTGCTGTTCGTCTCCGCCCACCTGATCCACCTCGCCGCGATGGGGCTGATCGTCCTGTCCGGTGACCTCAAGTGGACGCTGGCCAACGCCGCGCTGCTGCTCGGCGGGGCGGCGGTCGTGGAGTTCGCGCCGGTGCACGTCAGGCGGCCGGTGGCGATGGCCCTGCTGATGGCGGCCGTCCTGGTCAACCTGTTCTGGCTGCCGGTGCCCGCCGCGCTCGCCTGGTTCGCGCCGCTCTTCTTCCTCAAGCTGCTCGTCTGCCACCTGGTGCCCGAAGCGCCGCTGGAGCGGAGCCGAGATGCCTGAAGCCGGAGCCGACCCCTCCTGGCGGATCGACACCGATCCCGACCCCGACGCCTGCGCCGACCTGCTGGCCGCCGCCTTCGCGCGGGAGCCCGCCGTCTCCTGGATCTGCGGCGGCTCGGTCCGCGTACGCACCCACTGGTTCCGGGCCACCCTGCGCACCCACGCCGGCCTCGACGGAGCCCGTCGTACCGCGCTGGTGGGCGCGGACGGCCCGCTCCTCGCGGCGGCCGTCCTCACCCCGCCGGGCGCGACCCCGGCCGCCGGCGCACGCGCCCTCTGGGCCGCCCGTACCGGGCTGCGCTGCGGGCCGCGCGCCCTCGGCAGGACCCTGCGCTACCTGGACGCCACCGACGCGGGCGCACCCCCGGGGGCCTGGACCCTGGAGTTCGTCGGCGTCCGCCCCGACCTGACCGGACGCGGCGCCGGCCGCCTCCTCCTGGACCACGTCCTGGCGACCGCACCCGCCCCCCACGGCCTGTACCTGACCACCGCAGACCCGGCGAACGTCCCCCTCTACCGCCACTTCGGCTTCACCACGCTGCGCGAAACCCCGCTGGGGCCGCTGCGCGTCACGTCCATGAGCCGCCGTCCGACCGGGCAAGGCCGGGACGGGGGTTGACCTCAAGCGAGGTTCAGGTTGGAGGCTTCCTCGTATGCCGCTGGCCGGCCGTAGGGCAGCGCAGCACTTCACACGTTGGAGGAAGTCCCATGTCGAGCAACGCAGTTCCCAACTCGGGCCCCGCCGGCCCCGCCGTGTCCGTCACCGCCCCCTCGGTCCGCCGTTCCGGCTTCACCTGGTGGAAGGCGCTCGCCACCGGCGCGGCCGGCGCGGTCGTGGTCAATCTGATCGTCCTTGCCGTCGCCAAGCTGGCCGATGCCTCGCTCGTCGTCGTGGACAGCGGCCAGGAGCACCCGATCACGGTCGGGGGCGTCATCAGCGCCTCCGTCGTCCCGCTGGTCGTCGGCATGGGCGCCGCCCTCTTGCTGGCCCTGTGGAAGCCGGTCTTCCTGCGGATCGCGCAGTACGTGGGCGGCGGGCTGGCACTGCTGTCGGTGGCCGGCCCGCTGTCGTCCGGCGCCGACGGCGGCACCGTCGCGGCCCTGGCGCTCATGCACCTCACCCTCGGCGTGGCGGTCGTCGCCGCACTGGAGCTGTACCGCCGCCGCCGTTGAGCTCGTCCATGCCGGTCCGCACGCGAACGACGCCCCGAGCGCGAGCCGTCCGCGCCGGGCCGGCCGCGGCGTGACGTAGGGTGATCGGCGGCGCAGCGGTACCAGTACGGGTACCGGAATCGCAGTGGCGCCCGACGGACGGCACCAGGGACGGGACCCTTCACGATGAAGCTCGGCGAAGCACTGGCGGAGCGCGCGGAGGCAGCTCGCCGCGTAGAACAGCTGCGGTCCCGCATCGTGGCCAACGCCCGCCACCAAGAGGGCGAAACCCCCGCCGAGGACCCGGCCGCACTGCTCGCCGAGGCCGACGAGACCCTCGACGCCCTGGAGTCGCTGATCCGGCGCATCAACCGGACCAACGCCACCGTCGACATGGGCGCCGACGGAACCCTCACCGACGCCCTCGCCCGCCGCGACACCCTGCGCCTGCGCCACTCCGTCCTGACCTCGGCCGCCGACGCCGCCGCGGGCAGCGGGGACCGCGGCTACGGCCGCCAGCTGCGCTCCGAGCTGATGGTGCTCCCCGCACTGCCCGTAGCCGATCTCCGCGCCCGCGCCGACGACGCCGCTCGCGAGATCCGCGAGATCGACGTACGGATCCAGCGCACCAACTGGGAGGCCGACCTCCTGGACTGAGACCCGCGATGTGGAGCAGGTAGTCGCTCCGGAGGCGTGCACAACCGAGGGCCGGCGGTTACCGGCCCGCGTGGCGCGCGGAGAGCAGCGCATCGGGTTCGACTCCCGAGACGACAGTGCAGCTCAGCAGCGTGACATGTCACAGCGCATTGCGCACATCTCATCACCACGTGCAGATCCGGTCGCGACGAGGGCGGGTTCGGGGCATCCACATCGCAGGACGGCGCCCGGCCCGGGAGCTCAGGCTCCCGGACCGGGCGCCGTGTCGTACGCGGGAGTCGCGAGGCCCTGCTCCGGCTCAGTGCGGCACGCCGGCGATGTCGAGAAGCCGGTGCATGAGTGCGGCGGTCAGGGCGGGGTTCCGCGCCGCCGCTCGCGCCATCCCCTCCGGGGGCGAGCCAAGAAGCTCGACGAGGCGGGCATGCGGCAGGTCCGGATGGGAGGCGGCACGGTCGCGGACCATTCGCTCCGTGTCGTGGGAGAGGCGCTCGATGAGCTCCGGTCCGGCCTCCGGGTCGAGCAGGGCCGCATGGCGCAGCCGGTGGTTCGGGTCGTCCGCGAACCGGGCCAGACCGGGGCGCGCGAAGTTGCGGTGGAGCGCCAGCATGCCCCAGCTCAACCCGTTCCAGTCGGCGTACATCTCCACGAGGAGCTCGTGCGGGGCGCGGTCGTTCTCGCAGAGCATCAGCTTGACGTAGTAGTCCTCGTCGGCCGCCAACAGCTCGATCACATCGGCGGGCAGCTCCGGTGCACTCGTGACACCGCGACGCACCAGGACATGGCTGGAGGCGGCCATCTCCCGCAGCGCATCCGGGTCGCCGAAGCGTTCCTCCACCCAGGCCGGCACCGGATGCCGGCCCTCCGGCACCGTGTAGTCGATCGCCGCCCGCTGCTCCTCGGTCACATCCGCGCGCAGGGACACGGCGAGCCGCACGAAAGGCTCGGGATCGGCGGCCAGTTGGAGGGCGAGCGCGGTGGGTACGTGCGGGTTGCGGGCCGCGCCGTGACGCAGCGAACGGTCCTCGTGGGTCGCGAGGAGCGCGGCCAAGGCCGCGTCGACGGGCGCGCTGAACGCGGCGTCGCGGCGGCGGCGTTCGTCCGTCTCGGCGAGGAAGCCCTCGACCGTCGTCGGCAGCGGTACCTCGACGTGGGTGGCGCGCGCGACCGCCTTCCGCACCTGGGGATCGGGGTCGGATTCGGCCGCGGCCCGTACCTCCGGGCGCAGCCTGGGCCAGCTCCACGAGCTGATGGCGGCGGCCCGCACCCGGGGGTCGGGATCCTCGGCGAGCGAGAGCCGCATCCCGTCCGGCAGGCCGGGCAGCCCCGCGGCGAGGAACCGCAGCCGCGCCTGCGGACCGGTGGCGAGGCGTACGGTCAGCTCTGCCGGCAGCTCGACCCCGTACTCACGCGCCACCATCACTGCGGTGCGTTGCACTTTGGGGTCCGTATCCTCGGCCAGCACCGCGAGTGCCTCCGGCGGCAGGAACGGATTCTCGGCCAGCATCAGACGGACCTGCGGGTCGGAGTGCGCGACGGCGGCTCCGGCCGCCCGGGGCGACAACTTCCGGTAGGCGAGCCAGGACCGGGCGTCGGGCAGCGGATCGATCGCGAACACGCGCCGCAGCACGTCCTCCGGCGCCGCGCTGTTCGTGGCGATCCCCACGATCCACTCCACGTACAGAGCGACATCGACTTCGAGCAGCCACGCGGCATCGGCGCGAACCGCGTCGGCTGCCTCTGACACTCCCAAGGGGACGCGCTTCGGCTGATCATCTGCATGTGCCATAAAGCGATCTTCTCAAGCGCCGCGCAGGACCATGCTGTGGCCCGTGGCGGCGGGGGAGGCCATGTCCGTGCCCCTTGCCGCGATCGACCGGCAAGCGATCTCTGATGACGGAGACGCCCCTTGGCCAGCGCACGCCGAACCGCTGCTGCGCCAACTTCGCCCGTGGGTCGGGATGTGGGAGCTGCACTTCAGCAGGTCCTTCGTTGAGGTACACGGGCTGCGTGTTCCCCGCGGGGAAGCCCTGGCACTGGCCCGTGATCAGGGGGCCCAAGGCAGTCGTACGGCCTCGATTTCCGTATCGCAGAGCAGGGCCTCGATGAGTGCGGCGGGGCCCGCCACCTTGGTGGCCCAGAGGTCGTAGTCCGTGCAGAGGATCCAGGACTGGTCCCGGGCCCAGAGATTGGACGGAGTCCAAGCGTCCTCTTCGGGGTGGTCGTACAGCGACTTGGCGTCCGCGAGCGCGCCGGCACGGACGTGCAGGTTGTCGAAGTCCTCGGCCCCCTGAAGCAGCGGGTTGTAGTAGGCCAGGCAGCAGGTTTCCCCGCCCTGCGGGCTGTGCCTGACGAGGACATCGATCAGGCGGTCCCAGTCGGGTCGGTCCAGCCTGCCCTCGGACGGTGCTTTGATGCCGACCGGCCAGCCGCCCGGCTTGATCGACGGGAAGGAAGTGCGGCACGGAAGGTGTCCCTCCGGGACCAGGGGGTCATCGGTGCGCTGAGTGAGCTCCGCCCAGCGCAGTCGGCGCCAACGGGGACCGGGGTGCTCGCCCACGGTGCCGGTGAATACTTCTGCGGGGTCGAGGCCCGGCACGATCTCGGGCCCACCGCCGTTCAGCACGGCCCGCTGGTACGTGAGGTAGGACATGCCGGTCGGCCCGAGCTCGTGTTCGTACATGGAGTGGAGCACCCAGGCGGCGTCGGGCAGTGCTGGCGGCATGAACCCGGTGAGTCCGTCATCGTCGGCCAGTTCCCGCAGCCAATCGGTCTCCCCGGCCGCAGCCGGCGGCCAGCGGGCAGCCGCCCGAGCGGCGGATGTCTCGTTCATCCGTTCAGGATCTCACCGGCGGATGGGGTGAGCGCCGGGCGCCGTTCCGGGCCGACGATCCCCACCCGCCCGGCGCCCTGGACAACCGTGATGGGGAATCAGCTACGGCTGTTGTTCGGCTCCTTTGCCCCGGATGACCCCTCGGCCGGCCTTCACCCGGGGTAACCGGCGAAGGCCACCAGCCGCCCGTGCAGCCGATCCGTGTGCCGATGCGGCCGCTCTGACCTCGCCTTATCGTTGGCCTGAGCTATTGCGGAGAGTGATCGATTCGGGAATGATTCCCCGCCGTGACCATCTTTCTCGCCGTCGCACTCGGCGTGTTTCTCATCGTGCTCTACCTCGTCTTCATCACCCCCAGCCGTGTCGACCGCTGGGTCGGCAAGCACTTCGTGGCATCCGCCTACGGCCTGCCGCCCCGTGAAGTGCTCGACAACCGGCGCCCCGGCCCGCCCCCGCCCGCACACCGGGCACGCGAGATGCAGGCCGTCGCCGACGCCGCGTGGGAAGGGGACTGGAATTCCGCCGCGCGGTACGTCCGGGCTGCGGGCGAGGAGTGGGACGAGCGCTGGTCCCGGCTCGAGCTCCTGAAGGAGATCGCCCGGCAGGACGACACCTGGCTCGACGCCTGGCGCGCCGCCGAGCCGGGCGACTGCGACGCGGCCACCCTGCACGCAAGCATCATGGTCCGGCGCGCCTGGGAGATCCGGGGCAGCGCCTACGCCCACGAGGTCCCGACCTCGGACATGAACCGCTTCCGCGCCATGCTCCCGGCCGCGATCGAGGAGGCCCGGAAGGCCGCGCTGCTCGACCCCGCCAACCCGGGCCCCTGGGTCGTCATGGTCACGGCGGCGCGCGGAGCCCAGTACGGCCACTCGCAGTTCAAGCCGCTCTGGGAGGGGCTCGTCGCCCGCGCGCCCCACCACTACGAGGGCCACTGGCAGGCCCTCCAGTACTGGTGCGCCAAGTGGTTCGGCAGCAACCGGCGGATGATGCGGTTCGCCCGCCAGGCGGTCCGCAAGGCCCCGGCCGGCAGCCCGCTCGCCGGGATCTACCTGCACGCGCTGAACGAGCTCACCGAGCGCTCGCCCGGGGCCGCGCTGCCCGTCACGCCCATGGCGAGGAGTCTGCTGAAGCGGGTCGCCGCCTCCTTCGACCAGGTCGCGCCGGACGACGAGCGCCTGCCGGTCCTGCGCCACCTGCTGGCGCACTACATGCTGCGGTCGATGATGTACGGCCCCGCCCTGGAGCAGTTCCGGCAGATCGGCGCATGGTGCGGAGCCGAACCCTGGCGCAAGGAGGGGAACCCGGTCCTGGCCTTCGAGGCCGCGCGCGGCAGGGCGGTGAAGCTGTCCCGGGCCCGCCCCGTCCCGGCATCACAGGACTACGGGATGGCACGCTAGGGGCCCGCCTGCCCCGACGCCGACTAACGTCGACGAACGCCGAAGAACGCCGACGCGTTCGGCGGTGAGGGTGTCGATCGGCGAGAGCGCCGCGTCTGGTCTCCGGGGCCTGGTGTCCCGGAGACTCGGCTCCCACCTGGTTGGGCCTGCTCATCACCATCGATACGGCCCGGCTCGCAGCATCTCCCCAAGTCCCCGTCTCATACGATGAGTTGACAGGCAAATACACCCGACGGGGTACGTCACAGCAACCACGGTCTGACGCCGACTGCCGCCACTGCTGGCTAGTTTCGTGGACATGACCACTCTCTCCAGGGCGGCCACCGCCGCCGCAGTCGCACTCGCCCTGTCCCTGTCCCTGCCGCTCGCCCTCGCCGGCCCGGCCTCGGCCGCGGCCCCGTCCGTACCGAGGCATGTGGCCGAGGCGCCGGCCGAGGTCGGGACCGAGGGCCGGGCCGCACTCCCGCGCCCGACCGGCCCGTCGCCCGTCGGCAGCTCCGTCCTCCATCTCGTGGACCGCTCGCGCCCCGACCCGTGGATGCCGGAGGCGCACGGGCGCGAGCTGATGGTGACTCTCCACTACCCCGCCGCGCGCACCGGCGGAGCCGGGCGCACGACCCCGTACGCGACCACCGCGGAGACCCAGGCGTTGATCGATGGGTATGGGCTCGGCGAAGCCATCTCGGCAGCCGAGTTGAGCGCGATGCGCACGTACGCGAGGAAGGACGCGCGCCCGGCACCGGGCCGGTACCCGCTCGTCGTCCTGTCTCCCGGCTTCACGGTCTCCCGCTATACCCTCACCGCTCTCGCCGAGGGCCTGGCCAGTCGCGGCTACGTGGTGGCCTCCGTGGACCACGCGTACGAGTCCCTCGGGATCCAGACCCCCGACGGGCGGCTGCTGACCTGCGCGGCGTGCGGGCCCATCAGCGAGGGGCAAGTACCGGAGAGCAAGATCACCGCGGGTCGGGCCCGCGACGTGTCGTACGTCGTGGACCGGCTGACGGGACGGCACCCGGTCTGGAAGTACGCCGAGACGATCGACCGGCGCAGGATCGGCATGGCCGGTCACTCCATCGGCGGCGCCGCCGCCGCGACCGCGATGCTGGCCGACGAGCGGATCCGCGCGGGCATCAACATGGACGGTTCCTTCCACGACACCCTGCCCGAGGAGGGCCTGGGAGGGCGCCCGTTCATGCTGCTCGGCACGGACGACGACATGCACCGGCCCGGCGGCACGGACCACACCTGGGACGAGGCGTGGGAGCGGTTCGGCGGCTGGAAGCGGTGGCTGACCCTGGCCGGGTCCGACCACTTCACCTTCACGGACGGGGCCGTCATCCTGGACCACTTCGGCGTGCCGCGCAGCCCGCTGCCGGCGGATCGGGCCCTGGTCCTCACCCGCGCCTATGTCGCGGCGTTCTTCGACCGGCACCTGAAGGGCACCGCCCAGCCGCTGCTCGACGGACCGTCGCCGGCCAACCCGGAGATGGTCTTCCACAATCCCTGATCCCCGCACCGCGGCGGAGACGGACCACGGCAGTCCGACCCGACCCGACCCCGTCCGACCCGACCCGACCCCGTCCGGCCCGGCCCGGCCCGGTCCCGTCCGGACTCCTGGGCCGGTGCCCTCTCAAGGGCGTGCGGGTGCGGCGCTGTTCCGGGTACGAGGACTACGGCTCAGGTAGCGACTGGCCGGTAGATGAAGCCGGTCAACGGCGCGAGGACCTTCCAGTCGAGCGTTTCGTAGAGCGCACGGCCTTGGACGGTCGCGGCGAGGATGCCGGTGGCCACACCGTTCTCGATGGCCGCGTTGGTGAGTGCGCCCATCACCACCGTCCCCAGGCCGAGGCGCTGATGAGCCTCCTCGGTGATGATCTGATCGAAGACGCACGCGGCACCCGTCAGCCCGACCTGACCGCGCGCGGCGAGCGCCCCGTCTGCGGCCAGGATGCGCACACTTACGACACCGTCGGAGGTCTCGGCGGTGGACGTGTAACCGTCGGGGGCGCGTACGACGGCCGGACGCAGGTCGACGGCCATCAGAAACCCGGGATCGGTCGGTTCCCATTCCGGCGAGAACCACGGCTGCATGACGTCCGGTTCCAGGAAGCCCTTGATGCAGGTGGCCGGTTCGGTGATCGAGCCGACGAGCTCGCGCGCGGTCTCGGCATCGGCGTCGAGTAGGACGTGACGGACCGTCTCGGACGGCAGCCCGACCTGAATGCTCAACCCCCACGGCACGTCCACCGGCTTCGGCGCCCGCCGCGAGACGGTCCATCCCTCGACCCACGAGCGCGCGAGATCCAACATCCGGACACCCCTCCGAGTAATGCCCCCGACCTTGATTGGGATGTTACACAAGCGTGGTGACAACCAGACCCTCGCGGATTCCCTCCGCCGCTCCTTGCGGCAGGTCAGCGACCGCAGCCTCCGGCCCGGTCCACTGGCCTGTGGGGCCGCAGCGAATCGGGAGTCATTAGAGACAGTGCGTGCTCAGTACGGGAGGGCGGCGGCACTTGAGCCCAACCCGGCTGAGAGACTTCGGTGGTGAGCACCACGCGCCGCCCTCTCGGGCACGGACCGATCCCCCTCGACGACGGTCAGACCGTCCGCACTACCCGTGGCCGGACGGCCTCCGAGCGGGCCGCCGAGGAAGCACCTCAGCAGCCCGCCCCGCGTGAGGGGACCGAGCCCCCGCCCCTCCGGCGCGGCCTCGGGGCCGGTCCCCGCACCTGACGGTCGGCGACCCGGGAGGGGAGCGCCGCGGCGGACGTGCAGCGGTGGGTCTTCTCACCCCCGGTTGCTGCACCCGCGAAGCCTCAGCCCTGTCAGTAGGTCGGGCAGAGGTTGGTCTGCACGGCGGCGAGGATGAACGCGGCCTTGGTGGGGCCGAAGCCGTCCGGGTGGTTGGGGCCGGTGAAGCGCCGGTTCGTTGACTCGACGCGCTTGGTCGGGTCCTTCTCGTCCTTCATGGACTGGCACTGGTTCAAGCCGCGACTGATGGCCTTGTCGTCGTCGCCGCCCACGATCTCGGGGTCGATCTTGTTGAGCGCTGCGAGGTATATCGCGCGCTGGGCGGGAGCCGGGCTCGGCGGGATGCCGGCTGCGGATTGTGTGGCCCCGGGGTCGGCAGTGGGCGTCGAGGCGGGTGCGGAGGCGCTGGGCTTCGGTTTGCTTTCGTCGCTCATGCCCGCGTGGTCCGCGTCCGGATCGGAGCATCCAGTGAGAGCGAGGAGAGCTGTGGCGGCGGCTGCGGCAAGGGCGATGGTGTGGTGTGTACGCATCAGGACATGGTGGATTGTCGGCGGCTGGGGGTGGGGCGGAGTTGCAGTGCTGTGACAGACTGCAGACCGCATGTCACAGCCCACAGGCCACAGACCACATGTCACAGACCCACAGCCGCCTCGTGACCTCCCTCAGCGGCTCACTGCCCCTTCTCGGTGATCATGTCGATCAGGCTCTGCACCGTGTTGTCACCCGAGGAGAGATCGGCGAGCTCGACCCCTTCAAAAGTGACGACCTCGGTGCTGCGGAGGAACATGGCCTGCTCGTATGCGGTGAACGCGGCCTCGATGTCGTCGGGGTGCGCGGCGAGGGCCCGGCCGAGTTCGGCGCCGTCGAGCATCGCCAGGTTGGCGCCTTCGCCGTTCGGGGCCGCGAGGTGGGCGGCATCGCCGAGAAGCGTCACTCCCGGCACCCGGTCCCACCGGTGCCCGGTCGGCAGAGCGTAGTGGGGTCGCAGAACCGGCCCGGTATCGCCGTCGGTGATCAGCGCGGTGAGCTCCGCCGCCCAGCCGTCGAACTCCTGCGCGATGCGCGCGGTGGCCGCGGCCGCATCGGTGAAGTCGATGGCGGCGAACCAGTCGAGCGGCCTCGCCAGCGCCACATAGGTGTGCAGAGTGTCTCCGCTTTCCCGGTGGGCGAAGATCTCCGTGCCCGGCTCGGGCGCGATCAGCATTCCGCCGCCGACCGCCTTCGCGGCGCCGGGATGCCGGGTGTCGGCGTCGAACAGGTACGTCTCGACGAACGACGTGCCGGTGTACTCGGGTGTGGCGGCCGAGAGCAGCGGCCGGACCCGCGACCACGCGCCGTCCGCGCCGACCAGCAGACTGCTGATGACGGTGCTGCCGTCCGTGAACGTCACCTCGTGGCGGCCCTCCCCGAGCGCGCGGGCGCTGCCGGCCTTGTGCCCCCATCGGACGGTCCCGGCCGGGAGCGAGTCGAGCAGGATCCGGCGAAGTTCGCTGCGCTGCGCCTCGGGGCGTCCGCCCGTGCCGTCGAAGCCCCGGCGAAGCGGATAACGGCCGAAACGCTAAACGTCAACTTTAGGGTCAGTTGTGAAGGGGCTGGGCGTGCGGTGGGACCTGGTGCCTGGGGCCTGGTGCACATGGGCGGCGCCGTTGTCAGTGGTGGCGTGCATGATCGGTGTGTCAGTTCTTCTACGGGGATGGGGAAGCGCATGCCGATCACGAACCAGCGGGTGGCAGAGCACGTATTTCTGCGGCACATGTACGGGGACTCGTACTACCCCGATCACGTCGTCGGCCAGGGTGGAGCGATCCTGCTGCGCCTGTGCGAGCGCATTGAGGCTGACCAGCCGTCGGACCTGAAGGCTCTGTATGCGCTGACGCAGGCCGCGACGGAGGAGTTCAACCTGCTGGAGGCGGAGTTCGAGGCGGCCGGGAGCGAGATAGAGACGGTTGCGCGCGAGTGGATCGCCGAGGACTTCTGGTTCGTCGCGTCGGCATACGGGTTCACCGACGCGGATGTGGAGGAACTGATCGCGGGCCGGGACTGGTGAACGAAACCGAAGACCAGCACCAGCGGGCAAGATGACCTCATGACAAAACTGTCCGTACGGTCGGGTCGTGCCTCCTCTGGCTCACTGCTGTCGCTGTGGTCACACGACTCCGTGCTGTCGATCGGCTCAGTGGGATCCGTCCTGTCCGTGGGCTCCGTCGGTTCGGCCCTGTCGATCGCGTCCATCGGGAGCGCCTTGTCGGTCGGGTCGATCGGTTCCTCCCTGTCGCTGATCTCAACCGGGTCGTGGCTGAGTACGGGATCGGTGTTTTCCGCGCAGTCGCGGTGGTCGGTGCTGTCCTGGCGTTCTTCTCACGGTTTCCTGGCTGCGGGAGCGGTAGGGGCAGCAGCCGGGGGAGCCCTGCTGCTGGCCCACATGCTGCACAAAGTCGAAGCCGGCACCGAATAGCCCTGATCGGGGCTTGTCCGAGCCCCGCATCCGGCGGCCCACCGGCCCACCATCGCCTCGCCGCGCACTTCGTCCGGGCCGTCTAACCCCCGACTGGGTGAAACCGGGCCCGGCGTGGCGATGAGTCTGCGCGCACCGGGAGGTCTACCTCTTGACGGAGACGACCGACTCACCGGGAGCAAGCCATGGGCCTCATCCATATCGAGATGTTCGCGACCCTCGACCTCGTCGGGCAGGCGCCCGGCGGCCCCGACGAGGACCCGGAGGGGTTCCCGTTCGGAGGCTGGCAGGCGCCCTTGCTGGACGAAGTCGCCGGGGCGCAAGTCGGTGCCGCGTACGAGGGCACGGATGCGCTCCTGCTCGGCCGGCGGACGTACGACATCTTCGCCGCCTTCTGGCCGTACTACGAGGGGAGCGAGGACAGCGAGATCGCCACGCTCTTCAACAGCATCCCGAAGTACGTGGCTTCTCGCGGCAAGCCCGACCTCTCGTGGGCCGGGTCCACGCAGCTCGGCCCGGACCTCGCCGCCGAGGTACGCGAGATCCGTGACCGGCACGAGAACGTGAAGGTCGTCGGGAGCCTGAACCTCGTGCAGACCCTGCTGCGCGAAAGGCTCTTCGACCGAATCGACCTCTGGCTGCACCCGATCGTGCTCGGCGTCGGCAAGAAGCTGTTCGAGGACGGCGCGGTGCCGACCAACATCACGCTCCTCGCACCCCCGGTGGCCAGCCCGAAGGGCACCGTGTACCTGCGCTACGGGCTCGCCGACGGCATCCCCGCGACGGGGGACATGAGCGCACCCGACCGCGGTGCCGGAAGCGACACCTGAGGCCACCGCGCGCCTGGCGGCTCCGTGCCACAGCGCAGCGGGCCGGGGCATGTTGCGTACGCAGGCAGCCACGGCCCCTGCGGCAACATGGTGTTCACGACATCGCGCCGCCGGGGGTAACAACCGCTTTCTAGCGTGACCGACCGTGGGATCAGGCGTAAACAGGGCTGCCGGGAACCACCCGTGACGGGCCCGTCGCCCCCGTCCTGTCAACGGCGCCGCACGGGCTCCCCACCGCATCGCACCACGTGCACCCGCACCTGCACCCAGCCCCCACCGGGAGGCGTGGCATGAGCACCACCGAGTCACGACGGACGACGACGCGTACGACGGATGCGACAGACTCATCGGCAACAACAGCAACAGCGGCCATGAAGGAGCCTGCTGTTGCCGACCAGGCAGTCAAGGAGACGCTCGAGGACTACACCCTCCGTTTCGCACCCCGCAGTTACCGCCGCTGGTCCCCCATGGTCGTGGCCACCACCGCCCTCGGCGGCATCGCCTACATGGCCGACTTCTCCATCGGCGCCGGCATCGGCCTGGCCCACGGCACCGGCAACGCGCTCGTGGCCATCGCCGTCGCCGCGGTCGTCATCTTCATCACCGGCTTCCCGCTGGCCTACTACGGCGCCCGCTACAACATCGACCTCGACCTGATCACCCGCGGCTCCGGCTTCGGCTACTACGGTTCGGTCATCACCAGCATCATCTTCGCCAGCTTCACCTTCATCTTCTTCGCCCTCGAAGGCGCGATCACGGCCCAGGGCCTCAAGCTCGGCCTCGGACTGCCGCTGTGGCTGGGCTATGCCGTCTCCACGCTCATGGTGATCCCGCTGGTCATCTACGGCATGAAGGCGCTCAGCAAGCTCCAGGTGTGGACCACCCCGGTCTGGCTCCTGCTCATGGTCGCTCCGCTCGTCTACCTGGTCGCCAACGACCCCGGCACGGTGGACCGTTTCCTCGGCTACGCCGGCACGAACGGCGACGGCGCCGTCAACACCGCCTCCGTCCTGCTCGGGGCGGGCGTGTGCCTGTCCCTGATCGCGCAGATCGGAGAGCAGATCGACTACCTGCGCTTCATGCCGCCCAAGACCGAGGCGAACAAGCGCGCTTGGTGGACCGCCGTGGTCATGGCCGGCCCCGGGTGGGTCGTGCTCGGTGCGCTCAAGCAGGCTATCGGCGTCTTCCTCGCCGTCTACATCATCGCCGAGGTCGGACCGGCCGCCGCCCCCGAGCCCATCCAGCAGTTCCGCGGCGCCTTCGACGCGATGATGCCGTCCTGGCTGGTCGTCCCGCTGGCCGTGGTCCTGGTCGTCATCAGCCAGACTGAAGCTGTCGCCGCTCCAGCCGGAGTTCCGCCGGGGCATGCTCCACGCGGTCAATCCGGTCGGCGTCGTGGCCTTCGTCGCCGCCTCCGGCCTGTCGATCGCGATGTACTTCCACCTCCTCGGCGACACCCTCCAGCCCTACTCGCCCGTGGCCGCAGCCCTCATCGCCTTCGTCGTCACCCCGCTGATGGCCGCGGTCACCAAGGGCCGTTACTACGTGCGCCGCACCGACGACGGCATCGCCGAGCCCCTGCTGGACACCGACGGCAACCCGAGCGCGGTCACCCTCGACTGCCACGTCTGCCACCAGCCGTACGAGCGCCCCGACCTCACCGCCTGCGTCACGCACGACGCGGCCGTCTGCTCGTTGTGCCTGAGCACCGACAAGACCGGCGCCCACGTCCTGCCGGCCACTGCATAACCAGCCCCGGTAGACCGCCCCGGGAGACCTCCCGGTGGGGGCGCGTACGCTCGGCTGGTGCCTCGCCATGTGAAGAAGCCCCGCCGACTGGTCGCCGACGGGCGCGTATACATGTGGTCGATGCGCCACAGCCACCGAAGGGACCAGGACGGCCGGCCCGTCGACTGTCGCCAAACCCTCTCCCTGTCCCCGCAGCCGGCCGGCACCGGCGGCCCGCTGCGCATCGTCTTCGCCGCCGGGCCCGGCCGGTACGTCCCGGGCGGCGCCCCCTTGGGCTCCGGAGACGTGGGCTTCGCCCAAGGCGCGGACCTGAACCTGCACGAGCCCGGCGCCGTCCGGGCCCTGCTCGACGTGGCGTTGGCGCGTGGGTGGCACCCGGGGGAGCGGCGCGTGGTGGAGGTCGACGGCTGGCAGCTCCTGGAGGCGGCGGCCGCCGCGCGAGCCGGGGACACCGGCGCGCCTTGATGCGGTCCCCGGCTGTCGGGCCGCGCCCGCGCCCGCTCTCCGTCCCTTGACGGCTGGTCAAAGTTCCTGGTGAGAGAGGGTTTCCCGGGCGTTTCCCGTTTCCCGTTGCGGTGGGCCACTCCTGCCTTCTCGACATGGAGGGCTGGCGGGGCACAGTCTCGAAGTGTCGGCGGCAGGCCGGTGCGTGGCTTCGTACGACGAGCCGAGCACGCCGGCGAACCTCACCATCACGACGAGCACGGAGACCCGCGCGACACCTTGGCGGGGACGGGGGAACGGACATGAGGATGCGGAGAACGGCGGTCGGGGCGGCGGCGGTGGCCGCGGTGACCCTGCTGGCCGCGTGGGGAGGCGTACATGGCGCCTCGGCGGCCGCGGTACCGAAGGCGGCGGGGGCGGCCGGGGCGTGCGATGTGCTCGCCCCCGGGGCCTCGGCGGTGGCGGAGGCGGCCGTACGGGCCGCATGCGAACAGATCGGGGTCTGGTACACCTGGGGCGGCGGCCACGGGCCGCAGCCCGGGCCGACGTACGGTCAGGTCGACCCGAGCGACCCGGACAGCGAACACGATCCGGAACGGCTGGGCTTCGACTGCTCGGGGCTGGTCCGGTACGCCTACGCCCGTGCGGCCGGCGGGGACCCGCTGCCCGGGAACGCCTACCACCAATTCCACGCGCCGCAGGTGAAGCAGCGTTTTTCGGCGGCGCAGGGGACTGCGCCACTCCTGCCGGGGGACCTGCTGGCCTGGGGGTCGGGGGGCTCCGTCCACCACATCGCGATCTACCTGGGTGCCGGCAAGATGGTCGAGGCCCGGGAATCGGGCACCCGAATCACCGTCAGCGACGTGCGGTTGGGCGGGGACTACGCGGGAGCGGTCCGCATCTCCGCCGCGGCGGCTCCCGGCACGTTCAGCACCTGGGGCACCGATGTGTGGACCCACAAGGAGCCGTCCACCACGAGCCCGCGCGTACACCGGTTCCCCGGCCCGACCACGGTGCGCATCGAGTGCCAGAAGCACGCCGAACCGGTGACGGCTGAGGGCTACACCAACGACGCCTGGTCCTACCTGCCCGAGTACGGGGCGTGGATCACCAACATCTACATCAAGGGCCCCGCCTGGCTGGACGGCGTACGCACCTGTCCCTGATCGCCGGCCGAACCTGCACCACCGCATCGGACACACCCATCACCCGGCTCCCGAGGGAGCCCTTTCGAGGAGGAAGCATGTCTGCAAGCAGGAAGATCGCCCTGGGTCTCGCCGCCGCCGCACTGGCGGGCGGCATGGCCACCGTGACCGGGCCCGCCGTGGCGACGCCCGCCACCGGGCAGAGCGCGGCCGCCGAATGCGGTGTCCGTGCCGACGGCAAGCTGTGGTGCGGCAACCGGGTCGGGGCCAAGGGCTACGAGCACCGCCGCTACAACTCCGCGGTGCGCGGGCCGCTGAACACGAGCCCCAGCTGGTTCCAGTGCTGGGGCCGCGGCGACCAGCACTCCGGCGGCAACAACGTCTGGTACTGGACCAAGCTGGACAACGGCCAGTGGGGCAACGTGGCGGCGGTGGACGTCCACACGTCGGTCGACCCCGCGCCGGGCCTGCGCGAGTGCTAGACGCTCCGCGAGCCCGGTCCGAGAGCTGACGTCTCTGGTTCACACTGCTGCGATGCCCTCCGGCCACGACGGGCCGGAGGGCATCGCGGCAGTCGCGCGACGGCTTCAGGAGAAGACGGCGGGCCTGAGGGTCCGGGCGCACCACTGCTCGAAGCCGGTGGGGGAGGCGGTGCCCGGGGTGCGGGCGACGGCGGCGTCCAGGCCCTGGTCCTTGGCCCGCTTCATGTCGACGATGCCCTGGACGAACGCCTCGTTGAGGCCGTGGCCGACGAGGGTGGTGTGCAGTTCGCCGAGCGGCCGGCGCGCGTAGCGGACGGGGCGGCCGAACTGTTCGGTCATGATGCGGGCCAGGTCGACGGGGGAGAGGTCCTGCGGGCCGAGGACCGGGACGCTGTCGGTTCCGGTCCACGAGCGGTCCAGGAGCAGGCCGGCGGCGACGGCCGCGATATCGGCGGTGGCGACGAGGGGCGCCTTCCGGTCGGGGTCGACGACATCGGTGAAGACGCCCCTGTCGCGGATCGAGTCGGTCTCCTCCAAGAGGTTCTCGAAGAAGGAGGGGCAGGCCAGGGCCCGGTAGGCGACTCCGCTGCTGGCGATGAGGTCGTCCATGGCCAGGGAGGCGGTGACGAGGCCGGCCCGGTCGGCGAGCGGGGTCCCGCGGCCGAGCGCGGAGACGCCGACGACGTGGCCGATGCCGTGGGCGGCGAGCGCCTTCACGGCGGGCCCGGTGAAGCCGCTGAAAGCGTCCCGCGGAGTCAGGGAGGCATCCGGAGGGACGAGCCAGAAGACGGCGTCCGCACCCTCGAAGGCCCGGTCGACGACCTCGGCGTCTCCGTGCGAGCCGGTGATCACCTCGACGCGTCCGCGCGCCGTGTCCGGCAGCCGGTCGGGGTCGCGCACGGCCCGCCTGCACACCTCGCCCGCCGCCATGAGCCGTACGCTCGCCCGCCTGCGCCGCACCCTGCAGGATCCGCTGCTGGTCCGGGCCGGGCAGGCCATGGTCCCCACCCCGCGCGCCCTGGCCCTGCGCGAGGAAGCCGCGGCCGTGGTGCAGCGCCTCGGAGCGCTGCTCAGCCCCGATACCGGTGTCGACCCCGCCACCCTGCGCAGCACCTTCACGCTCCAGACGGCCGACCTGGTCGGCGCGGCGCTGGCCCCCGGACTGCTGCGCCTGGCCGAGCAGGAGGCGCCGGGGGTCTCGTTCCGGCTCCGGGCCGAGGAGTGGGAGGCCGGCCCCGCGCTGCGCGACGGCCGGATCGACCTGGAGGTCGGGTCCATCGACCATGTGGAACCCGAAACCAGGGTCGAGGAGCTGGTCAGCCTCCGCATGGTGGCGGCCGTCCGGCCCGGCCATCCGCTGACCGAAGGCCCCCTGACCCCGGCCCGGCTCGCCGCCGCCCAGCACGTCGCGGTCAGCCGCCGCGGCCGCTTCACCGGCCCCCTCGACGCCGCCCTGGCCGAGCAGGACCTTCAACGGCGGGTCGGCATCGTCCTGCCCAGCCACCTGGCCGCCATGACCCTCGCCGCTCGCAGCGACGTCGTCTGCCTCGTGCCCGCCGCACCCCCCGGCGCCGCCCCCTCACCCCTCACCGGCGACGCCATCGCCCTCGGACTGCACCTCCTGGACATCCCGCTGACCCTGCCGCCCGTGACCGTCGGCATGGCCTGGCACCCCCGCCACGCAGCCGACCGAGCCCACCACTGGCTCCGCAACGCCATCCGCCGAACCCTCCGCACACCCGCGAGCCCGGCCCCCTCGACGACCTGACCGCTTCACCAGGAAGCCCCCGCGCCCGCGTCTCCTCGATGCGGAGTGCGGGGGCGGGGGCTTGCCCGCGTCACGGGCTGCGTGTTCAGCCCTGGTGCCTGACCATAGCCAGGGCGTTCTTCACTTCCTGGACGACGCGGGCGGCGTCGTCGGGGTTGTTCACCACGTCCGTCCGGTTCATGTCGATGATGAGGACTTCGCTGGCCGAGTAGTGCTTGTGCACCCAGTCGTCGTAGCCGGACCACAGCGTCCGGTAGTACTCGATGAGGCTCTCGTCCTGTTCGAAATCGCGGCCGCGCAGTCCGATGCGGTGCAGGACGGTCTCGAAGTCGGCCTTGAGGTAGACCATGAGATCGGGTGCCTTGCGGTAGGGCAGGCCGTCGATCTCGCGCATCATCTCGCCCAGCAGCCCCTCGTACACCTGCATCTCGAGGGAGCTGATCCGGCCCAGGTCGTGATTGACCTTGGCGAAGTACCAGTCCTCGTAGATGGACCGGTCCAGGACGTTGTCGCCCTGCTTGTACGCCTCCTTGATCGAGGCGAACCGGGTCTGCAGGAAGTACAGCTGGAGCAGGAAGGGGTAACGCCTGGCCTGGATCTCCTCGGGGCTCGCCGTGTAGAAGAGCGGAAGGATCGGGTTGTCTTCGACACTCTCGTAGAAGACTTCGCTGCCGAGCTCCTTGGCGAGCAGCTCGGCAACACTCGTCTTGCCGATCCCGATCATGCCTCCGACGCAGATCACTGACATACCTCACTTCTCCCTGGGGATCTTCTGTTCGCGGACGGGCGGGCTGGGCACCCCGCACCACTGAGACGCACACCGACGGGCGCGCGATTCCCCGGGAGCTTCATGATCAGCGCCGTACGGTCCCCACCCGCACCAGAACCCCGACACAGGCCGCCCTCATCGACCGGCCGACCTGCCCTTTTCCGCAGCCGCCGCGCACAGCGACGAGCCGCAGCCCCGCGGCCAGCCTGAATCTTAAATCACGATTCCCCCCAGACAGGCCAGAGCGCCACCGCCACCCGCTCACCTCGCACGTCACAGCCGCCTGCCGCGTCGCTCCCGACACCGCCGACGCACACCTGGCCGCTCTGACCGGAGTCGGCCCCGGGTGCCTGGACCCCCCCGCATGCTCCTGGCCACACACAGCGCCCGACCGCACGCCCTGCCGGGCGCCCGGGGGTCTGGGCGGCCGCTGCCTGGCCGGGCGGATGCGGTCCCGGCTGGTCGGAATACCTGGCCGTGCGTTCCGACGTCAGGCAGGGGGAGAGGGCGCCACGAGGTGGTCGCGCGCGGTTGCGCGACTGTGGTTCGGCCGCGTACGGCTGCCGCCGACCGACGCCTGCCGCCTCGCCGGGGCTTGCGCCCGAGCCCGTGCCGAGGAGTCGGCCAAGGCCGGCTACCTGATGGACCACCGGCAGGCCCCAGTGCGATTCTTCACCCATGACGACGAGACGACGCAGCCAGGCCGAACGAGACGCGATCCCGGTTGAGATCGGGTACGCGCTGCTGAGCGCGTGTTTCCTCGGCGCGATCGTGTTCGCGACGATCGCCGGGCCGGCTGCGGTCTGGCACCTGCCTTCTGCCCTCGAGAAGACCCTTCTGGTCGCCGGGGCTTGGGTTGCCGGAGTTCTCGCTGTGATTCGTGTCGTTCATGTCCTCTGGCGATTCGGACAGCACCGCTGACACACCTCGGACCCGATGCGACGGACGGCCGTTCGTCGCGTTCCGTCAGCCGGCGCGCTGATGTGCCGACCAGCACGCCGCCGTTCGAGCCTGCGTAGCCGAAGGCGCGCCCAAGCGGGTGCGCTTGTGCCAGCCACGACGGGTACGTGCTGGCTCGCAAGGACGTCAGAGGCGTGCAGCTGCCAGGTCGATCATGCGGTGCATGGCGACCGGCGGAATTGCCGGGTTCTGGGCGGCGTCTTCGGCGCTGTGCTCGTCGAGGAGCAAACGGATCAGGGCTGCGGGCGGCAGGGCCGGATTCCGTCGGGCGCAGCCGCGGACAGCCTGGTCGGCGTCGGCGGTCAGCCTCGCAGCGGACTCGGGAGACAGGCGAGGGTCGCCCGCGGCGCCGCTTCGTACATGAGCGTCGGGATCGCGGCTGAACCGTTCGACGAGGGCGGCATCCGATGCGGGATCGGCGAGCGCGAGCAGGCGTAGGCGGGGCTCCGGGTCCAGGGCGAAGCGGAGCAGGTCGTGGCGAGGGAAGTTGGGGTGGTTGCGGGGGCGGCCCGGGAAGGAGAAGCTGCCCTCCCACCAGCTCCAAACGTCCAGCAGCACGTCGGCGGGTGCGTCCTCGCAGGACTCCGTGAGGAAGAGGCGCACGATGCGGTCCTCGTCGTGGGCGAGGAGCTCCATCACGTCCGGCGGAAGGTGCCGGGCGCGGGCCACACTGCGCCGGATCCACCGGTTCGGCGACGCCGCGAGCTGGCGCATCGCGTCGGCGTCACCGTGGAGGGCAGCGATCCACCACACCGCGTACGAGACATGACCGGTGGCGACGTCCGGAACGGTGGCTGCCATCGCGGCGATCTCGGCCGGACCCGCAGGCGGCCGGGAGTCTGAGTCCGGCGCCCTCTCGACACCGACCCGCGCCCCGGAGTCCCGATGCGCAGCCTGCTCCATAGCCAGCTCCGCCAGAGCATCGCGGATCTTCGGCTCCGTAGTCGAAGCAAGCATCCGACTCCACTGCTCCGGCGAGAGCCGCCCCGATTCCGCGACTGTGCCGCGGACCGCCTTCGCAGGGTGGACCACGGCTGCGTCCAGGACGCCGGACGGAAGGTCAGCGCGGTACAGGAAGCTCAGGAAGAGGGGATTCCCCGTATCGAAGAGGGCGACCAGCACATCCGCCGGTGCTCCCCGGTTGGCACCCAGACCGCGCAACCACGCGCGGGCTACGCGCTGGCAGGGGGCCGGGCCGTAGCCGTCGGACAGCGCGGCCCATGCACCCAGGTCGGCATCGCTTTCGCTCACCTGCTGATTGAACAGGTACGGAGCCGGAAGGAACACCACGTCACCGCGCCCGAGGCCCGCGCGGGGCGGTCCTGCTTCGGCGGCTCGCGGCGGCGGCCGGCCTGTGCTGCTGGGCTCCTGGTGCTGCGGTGACGTCCCCGGCAGCAGATCAGCAGCGCGTCACCTCGGGCTCGAAAATGCGCAGGCCCCAGGGCTCCATTGTGCTGTCGCAGAGTTCGGCCAGGAACTGAACCGCTCCACCCACGTAGTGCCACCAAGCCCCACCGCGACCGGCCACGGTAACGAACCACTCCTGCGGGGTTTCTCCGGCAGTGCTCCACATGAACTTGTCGCTCTCGTCCGACTCCGACCAAGGCAGCAGGCCGCCCGGTGCGGGATAGGCCAGCAGGCCGAGATCCGGTTCCAGCCACGCGTCGACAAGTACATCCAGCGTGCTCTGGAACTCACGGTGCACGAGGTGCTCCTCGCCCGGCGCGGGCAGCGCGACGAGAATGTAGGCGCCGATCGTGAACGCCGGGTACCACTCGGCGAGGTACTTGTAGTCGGCGGGCAGCGCCGTGCCCAGGCTCTCCTCGACCAAGGCCCAGTCGAGCACGGCCGGCGCCGACCGGCGATGGTCGACCAAGCCCGGGAGAGCGCTCAAGCGCTGCGAGAGGCTCTGCCGGATCCGTGATGCGGCGCTTCGGCGTCTGTGTCTCCTCGATGGGATCGTCCGTCATGGACCGCAGCCGACCAGAGCCGTATGACACTCCCCATGCCCGGGTCCACCCATCGCAGCACCCCCACCAGGCCGAGCTCCTGGCCGAGCCCCTGTTCTGGCCCATCGACGCCGGCCACCGGGCACTGCTGGGGCCGTACATAATTGGCAGGTCAGGTGGGGTGCGTGGCGTGTAGCTTGGCGGTGTGGCCGGTGCTTGGCCACCCGTGACGCCGGTGTTGCCGGGATGTTCACACCCCCGCGGTCTCCCTTTCGTGGGAGAGCCGGCCCCGGATTCAGTCTGGCGATCATGCACGCCCGACTGTGAGTGTGATGGAGATGCGTTGAAGACAAGAGCAGGAACAAGCATCGGGTCCGTAGCCGTGGCCTTGGCCGTGACGATGGTGCTCGCGGGCTGTGGTGCGGGCTCCGAAGGGGCGACACCGGCGGGTGAAGCCACTGGTTCGCCGGGCGGGACGGCGAAGCAGCGCGCGGACCTGGAGGCGCATCAGAAGAAGGTCCGTGCCGCAGCGGATGAAGTGAATGCGGCTCTGGCGGACGCCGGAGTCACCGCGCAGGCGATGGTGACTCGCACCAGTGCCGTCGTGATGGGCACGCACCCTGAAGCCACGGTGAGGGCATCCTTCACCAAGGGTTTCGACAATCTCGCTCAGCGGCGGGGCTGGCAGGTTGAGCCTGCCGGTGCGGACGCCAGTCTGCTACGGGCCGAGAAGCAGGACGGGTGCCGGGTCATAGGTACCCACGACTTCACCGACCGCCGGCCCCAGACGAAGCCCGGCGAAGTGACGGTCACTGTCTCGGTGACCTGCAACGACTGAAAGGCCACCACCTTGCCCAGCACCCCCACCACGTTCCTCTCCGACGGCACGAGGCACGAGGTCACGCGCGCCCAGATCCAGCAGGCCGCCGCTGTCCTGCCGCCCGCGCACAGCGAACAGTTCAGCAAGAACCAGGCGTGGTTCGCCCTTGTCGGCGGTGGCCTGCACTACGTCGTCGCGTTGATCGAGAAGGCCACGGGCCTCCGCCCTTCCAGCGCGGAGACCGCACGCCTCGCCTTGGCCGATCTCGGCTTCCCCGTCCTGGCCCTGGCCTACGGCACCCTCCTCACCGACGGGCACCCGGCCCACCGCGAGTAGAGCCTCGGGCGCACTGGCGGTCGACGCGCGGAGTCCTGCGGGGTGTCGGCGCGGCGGAGGCGTCGGCGGGAGACTTCAGGGCATGGATGTGGAGTCGGTGGCGGTTGAGTTGTACGGGTTGCGGCCGGGGGAGTTCACCGCGGCCCGGGACGATTACGTGGCCAAGGCGCGCAAAGCGGGGGACAAGCGCCTGGCCGCCGCGATTGCGGCGTTGCGGAAGCCGACCGTCGCGGTGTGGACGGCCGGCCTGCTGGCCCGCCGGCGGCCGAAGGAGGCGCTCGGCCTCGTGCAGCTCGGCGAGGCGCTCCGTGTCGCACACCGGACGCTGGACGCCGGGCAGCTGCGGAAGCTGTCACACGATCAGCATGCGGTGATCGGCGAGCTCGCGCGTACGGCGCATGCTCTGGCCGCCGAAGCCGGCCAGGCGGTGAGTGAGCCGGTGCTGCACGAGGTCGAGCAGATCCTCCGTGCGGTTCTCGCTGATGCTGATGTGGCCGAGCAGTGGGTGGGAGGTCGGCTGGCGAAGGCTCCGGATGTGGGGTCGGGGTTCACCGGGCTGGAAACGTTGCCCGGCGCCGCGGCTCCTCAACGGGCTCCGAAGGCCTCGACCGCCGGATCTGGGACCGGGCGCGTCCCGTCCCAAGAACCGGAATCGGAGCCGGACGTGGACAGGCGGAGGGTGCAGGCGAGACGGGAGCGGGTGAAGGCGGCCCGGGCGGAGTTGGCCGGCACTCGGGCGGAAGCGGATCGCCTTGAAGCGGAGCAGGTTGCCGCGCAGGAACTGGTGGATGGTGCGGCCGCCGACTTGGCTGCCGCCGAGGAAGACGTACAGGCCGCGAAGGAACGGCTGGAGACGGCACGTACGGTGAGCAAGGACGCGGCCGCGGGCCTGAGGGTGGCAGAGCGAGCGGCTGCGAAGGCGCGGGCACGGGCGGATGCGGCGGCCCGGAAGGTCGAGGGCCTCACCAGCTCGGAAGGGTGAGCCGGGGATGTGTTGGGGTGGCTGAGTCTGCACGTGGGGATGGCCATTGCGGCGGCGGCATGTCGTTCCTGCTCTGGATCCACCTTTTTTGGCGGCGAAAGACTGCCTGATCAGGGCGGGGGTGGGCAGTGCCGCCGCGCTGATCGTCGGTAGGGTCAACAAGAAGGTGGCCCGGGAGATCGCCGTGAACACCGTCGCGGCCGAGGCCACCGGCTGCATCAGCTCGATGCTCGGCTGACAGGAGCCCGCACCATGTTGCCCAGAATCATCATCGTCGCCGTGTCGTTCGCCATCCTGGTCATCGTCAACAGGTTCCTGATCAGCCCGTACTGGGGTGAGCTCGTGGCCACCGCCGTCATAGCGGGTGCCATGACCTACGCACTCGGCAAGGTCGGCACCCGCGAGAACGCCGAGCCCGGCCGGAACTGACGCGCCCGGCCGCGGGCTCTGAGGAGCGTCGAGTTCCCAGGGAGCCGGTGGCCGGTGGCCGGCGGGGGAAGTGATGTCCGTTTTGTCGCTTGGTGTGGCGGGAAGACTGGTACGAGGGGGCACTCGCTGGGAGCGCCATGATCGACGTAGTGGTCGTAGACGACGAACCGCTGATCAGAGCCGGACTCACACAGGTCCGCGGCCGTGCCCGTGGGCGAGGCTGTGGCCGCGATCGCTGACGCGCAGCCTCAGGTGGTGCTGCTGGACTGCTGCACCACCGAAGCGGCCCACATCGGCGAAGGGCTGGGACGGCTTGTCGCGCCGCCTGCGGTGTGTGTCCTGTCGAGGTCGGCGGACCCGGAGTACGCGGCCGTCGTCGGCGCCTTCCTCGACCACATCGGGCAGCTGCCCGACACCACGCGCACCTCACGTCTCACGGCCCGGGAACACGACGTACTGGTCCTGCTCGCCGCCGGCTTCTCCAACGCCGACATCGCTCGTCGCCTCCACCTCGGCGTCGGCACCGTGAAGGACCATGTCAGCACCATCCTGGCCAAACTCGAAGTCATCGGCCGCGTCCAGGCCGCGCTCCACGCCGAACGCGCAGGGCTCCTCATCTAGACCCCCGCCCTCACGCCCCTACCCGCACTCGGAGCAGCAGGGCCGCGCGAGTTCGGTGAAGAGGGCGGCCAGGTCGGCGGGATCGGCCGGCAGGCCGTTGCCCACACCGACCGCGGTGGCGCCCGCGTCCAGCCAGGGCTGGACGCCGTCGGGGCGTATGCCGCCGGTGGGGATGATGACGGCTCCGGGCAGCACGGCCGTGAGGGAGCGGATGAACTGGGGGCCGCCCACGTGCGCCGGGAAGACCTTCGCGGCTCCGGCCGCGCGGATGGCGGCCGCCACTTCGCCGGGGGTGAAGCCGCCTTCGATGAAGACGGCGCCGCGTTCTCGTGCCACCTCGCGCACTTCGGGCGCCGGATAGGGGGAGATGAGGAAGGCGGCGCCGGCGTCCAGAGCGGTGTGTGCCTGCTCGGCCGTGGTGACGGTGCCCATGCCGATCGCCGCCGGGCGGCCGCGGTGGTCGGTGAGGGGGACCGTGCGGGCCAGGGCCTCCGCCCAGCCCGGGGTGGTGGTGGTCAGCTCGACCGCACGGCAGCCCGCCGCGAGCAGTGCGGTGGTCTGGCGTACGGCTTCGTCCGCGTCGGCGTTGCGCAGTACGGGCAGCAGGCGTTGCGCGGCGATGACGGCGTACGGGTGGCAAGTCATGGGGGAGGGCTCCTGGTTCGTCGGTGAGTTGGGTGACTTCAGTGCGTGCAGTGCGTGCAGTGCGTGCAGTGAGTTCGGTGAGCTCAGTGACTTCGGTGAGTTCAGTGACTTCGGTGAATTCGGGTCTACGGGGCTCACGGCGTGCGGCGGACCGACTTGCCGGCGAGTACCTGCGTGCGCTTGCCGTCCTGGATGACGAAGCGTCCGTCGATCAGGACGTGGGGGATGCCGTGCGGGAGGGTGCGTGGTGCTTCGAACGAGGAGCCCGCGGAGACCGTCTCGGGGTCGAAGAGGACCAGGTCGGCTCGGTAGCCCTCGCTGACCAGGCCCCGGTCCGGCAGCCGCAGGCGGGCGGCGGGGCGGGAGGTCATGTGGGCCACGCACTCCTCCAGGGAGAGCTCGCCGAGCTCGCGGACGTACTTCCCGAGGTACTGGGGGAAGGTGCCGTAGGCGCGCGGGTGGGGCTTGTAGCCCTGGAGGATGCCGTCCGAACCGGCGGTGTGGGCGCGGTGCTTCATGATGAGGCGGACGTTCTCCTCGTGGCCGACGTGTTGCAGGATCGTCGACCCGAGCCGGTCGTTGATCAGCAGTCGGCGCGCCGTGGTCCACGGGGCTTCGCCGCGCATCCGGGCCGATTCGGCGATGGTCTTCCCCACGCACGAGGCCAGGCCCGGGTCGGAGACTCCGGAGATCTCGATCGTGTCCCATTCGATGGGCACGCCGTGGCAGCCGTCGGAGCCGATGTCCTCCAGTTCGTGCCGGATGCGCTCGGCCGTCGCGTCGTCCGCGAGGCGGGCCAGCACCGCCTGCGGCCCGCCTTCGCCGGCCCAGCTCGGGAGCATGGCGACGAGGGTGGTGCAGCCGGGTGTGTAGGGGTAGGTGTCCAGCGTGATGTCCGCGCCCTGGTCCAGGGCCCGGTCCAGGAGGGCCAGCAGGTCGGGTGCCTTGCCCTTGTTGACGCCGAAGTTCATGGTGGCGTGCGCCAGGTGGAGCGCGCAGCCGGCTTCCCGCGTGAGGTCCACCATCTCCTGGTAGGCCTGGAGGGCGCCGGATCCGTACGAGCGGTGGTGGGGGCAGCAGTAGCCGTTGAACGAGGCCACCACCCGGCACAGTTCGGTGAGTTCGCCGTCCTTGGCGTACATGCCCGGGGTGTAGGTGAGGCCCGATGACATGCCCACCGCGCCCTGCTGAAGGCCCTCGGCGACGAGCCGGCGCATCCCGTCGAGTTCGCTCTCGGTGGGGTCGCGGTCCTCCCAGCCCATGGCGTGCATGCGGACGGTCCCCTGCGGGATGAGGTAGGCGGCGTTGACCGCGATGCCCTGCCCGTCGAATCCCCGGTCGAGGCGGTCGAGGTACTCGCCGACCGTCCGCCAGTCGAAGTCGATGTCGGAGCCGTCGCCGTTCCAGCCCGTGATGGCCTGTCGGACCTTGGCGAGGGTGTGGTCGTCGACGGGCGCGTAGGACAGGCCGTCCTGGCCCAGGACCTCCAGGGTCACGCCCTG
The DNA here is from genome assembly GCF_042719495.1 of Streptomyces sp. NPDC058525. Taxonomy (NCBI): domain Bacteria; kingdom Bacillati; phylum Actinomycetota; class Actinomycetes; order Kitasatosporales; family Streptomycetaceae; genus Streptomyces; species Streptomyces sp. NPDC058525. Next base: position 2,522 of record NZ_JBHXNP010000006.1, on the reverse strand, counting down.
CGCGGCCTTCGCGCTGTGGTCGGGGTCGCGCAGCAGGGCGAGGTCGCTGTGGGCGTGCATGTCGATGAAGCCGGGGGCCAGGGCGAGCCCGTCGGCGTCGAGGGTCCGGTGGGCGGACGGCCTGGGACCGTCGCCCTCCCGTCGGATCTCTTGGATGCGGCCCTCCCGAAGGGCCACATCGGCGCGGTAGGAGGCTGCGCCGGAGCCGTCGATGACACGGGCGTTGCGGATGACCAGGTCCATGGTGGGCGGTGCTCCTGCGGTGGGGGTGAGGCGTGGGGCTGACGGGGTGGGTGTGGGGCGGGCGGGGTGTGACGTGCGGACGTGCGGACGTGAGGACGTGCGGCGGCCCGGCGGCCCGGCGGTCAGAAGTACGTGCGTACGAAGTCCCGCACCGTGCCGTCCGCCTCCACCAGCGGGATCAGCTGCCACTTGTCGAAGCTGGTGCACGGGTGCGACAGGCCGAGTCCCAGCCAGTCGCCGACCTCGAGCTGGGCGTCCGGTGCGGTGCGTACCCAGCCGTGCTGGTCGGAGATTGCGGACACGGTGATGCCCGTCGCGTCCCGCAGGGCGCCGTCGCGGGCCGAGCGCACCACCTGGGCCTCGGGCAGGTCCAGGTCGTAGGCGGCGTCGCGCTTGCCCGCGTTCAGGAACGCCTGCTCCGGGGAGGGCCGCGAGATCACCTGGGCCCACAGGCGGAAGGCGGGTTCGAGGCGGCCCTCCTCGGGGACGCGGTTGAAGGGGGTCAAGCGGCGGTAGTGGCCGTCGTCGTGCGAGAGGTACGCGCCCGAGCGCAGCACCTTGAGGACCGGCGCGGACAGGGCGGGGACCTCGGCGAACACCTCGGCCACCGCGTCGAACCAGGCGGAGCCGCCCGCGCTGACCAGGATCTCGTCCAGCGCGGTGAAGCGGCCCGCGGCGTCGAAGTCGGCGAGGAGGGAGACGAGGCGGCGCAGCCAGGCCCTGACGCTTTCCGGGTCGGCCCCGGGTACCTCGCCCTCGTAGCCGCTGACCCCGATCAGGCGCAGCGTCCGGGTGGCGGCCACGGCGTCGGCGACCGCCGCGCATTCGGCCTCCGTACGGGCGCCGGTACGGGCATCGGCGCCGGCGCCGAGTTCGACCACGACGTCGACCGGGCGGGTGCCGCCGGCCGCGCGCAGCGCCTCGTCCATCAGCTCGACGCCGCGCACGGAGTCCACGTAGCAGACGAAACGGAACGACGGGTGGGCGTCCAGTTCGCGGGAGATCCAGTGCAGCGCGGCCGCGTCGACCACCTCGTTGGCCAGCAGTACGCGCTCCATGCCGAAGGCGCGCGCCACGCGTACCTGGTGGGGGGTGGCGAGGGTGACGCCCCAGGCGCCGTGGGCGACTTGGCGTGCGAAGAGGGCGGGAGCCATGGAGGTCTTGCCGTGCGGGGCGAAGACGAGCCCGTGGCGCGCCGTGTAGTCGGCCATGAGGCCGAGGTTGTGCTCGACGCGTTCGGCGGAGAGCGCGATCGCCGGTGTGGTGAATCCGCCGGTGAAGAGGTTGCGGCGCTGGGCCGCCAGCTCGCCGACGGTCAGACCGTCCGCGTCCGGCGGCAGCCCCTTGAAGCGGAAGTCGACGCGCTCGTCGGCGAGGGCGGTGATGCGCGCGGTGGGGTCGGCGTGGTCGGCAGTCATGCGGCGCTCCCTGGACTCGAACGACCTGCGTTGCATCCTGTGCAACGGTCGTTGCGTTATTCGCTACACCGTGCTTAACATCCCGATCAACGCCAGGTCAACAAACCTGATGAACCGGGCATACAGCGCAAAGGAGTCCAGCGTGTCCACAACCTCAGCGGGCGGCCGGGCCTCCGTCGTCGACGTGACCTGCGTCGGCGAGTCGATGGTCGCGCTACGGCCCACCACCCCCGGCCCGCTCGCAGATGTGTCCGGATTCACACGGGGATTCGGCGGTGCCGAGTCGAACGTGGCCTGCGGGGTGGCCGGCATGGGGCACAGCGCCCGCTGGGTCGGCCACGTCGGAGCGGACGGCTTCGGCGAGTACCTGGTACGCGAGATAGCCGCCCGAGGCGTCGACACCGCCCACGTGACGCGGGACCCCCACCGCCCGACGGGGGTCTACTTCCGCACCGTCGGCGAGCGCGCCACCGGAGCCGAGGGCGAACCCGAACAGGAACTGGCCGAGGTCGCCTACTACCGCGAGGCCTCCGCCGCATCCGCCATGTCCCCGGACACGGTCGACAGGGCCGTGCTCGACGCCACCAAGGTCCTGCACCTGACCGGCATCACCGCCGCCCTCTCCCCGGACTGCCTGGACCTCCTGCGTGCGCTGACCGCCCCCCGTCCCGGCCGCCCGCGCGTGTCCTTCGACGTCAACTACCGGATGAACCTCTGGCCGGACCCCGCCGAAGCCGGGTCGGTCCTGCTCGGCGTGGACCGCCGTCGCGCCCACGTGGGGCTCGCCGACCGACGTCTACCTGCAGGGAATGGACGAAGTCACCTGTAAACAGACAAACACCAACAACATCAAGAAAAAAC